>CAYSMV010000454.1:0-11793 GCA_964432245.1 uncultured Desulfobacterales bacterium | reverse complement strand
GCATTCCGCGGCGCAGACGCCGCATCCCTGGCATAAGGCCGGATCTATTTCGCTGACGCCGTCTTTGTTTATTCTCGGCACATGATAGGGACAGGAGCGGACGCAGACCAGGCAGGCGGCGCATTTTTCCGGGTCCACCTGGGCGACGACCGCGGACAGCGTCAGGCTGGTCTTGGAAAGCAGCGTCGCTGCCCGGGAAGCCGTTGCCAGGGCCTGGGAAACGGCTTCCGGTATCAGCCGGGGGCTGTGAGCGGTACCGCAGACATAGACGCCTTCGGTGGACATCTCCACCGGCCGGAGCTTGACATGCGCCTCGATCATGTATCCCTCCCGGTTGCGGTCGAGTTTCATGATGGACCCGAGTTCCTCCGTGTCGTTCGGCCGCATCCCGGCGCTCAAGACCAGCAGGTCGGGCGTCACGCGAAGCTTCTGGCCCAGGATATGATCCGTGAAGGTAACCGAAACGCCGTTGCCTTCTTTTTCCACCACCGGAGGATTTTCCGCGGAATACCGGAAGAAGAGAACGCCCAGCCGCCGGGCTTCGGTATAATAGTCTTCCAGAAAACCGTAGGTTCTCATGTCCCGGTAGAGGATATAGACCTCGGCCGGGGGGCTCAGCCTTTTTATGGTCAGGGCGTTTTTGATCGCCGCCTGGCAGCAATACCTGGAACAATTGGGGTGGTCTTCGTTTCGGGATCCGACGCATTGGATCATGACCGTCTGTTCCAGGTCAGCGGCGCCTTTTTCTTTCAGGCGCCGGGCCAGCTGGGTCTGGGTGACGACCGCTTCGCTCTGCCCGTAACAATACTCCGTGGGCTGATATTCGGCGGCTCCGGTGGCCAGGATAAGCGCGCCGTGCTTTATTTTTCTTTCATACATGGCCGGTCCGATCAGGACTTCGGTCTCAAAATTGCCTTTAAAACCGGAGAACCCGACGACCAGCGAACCGGTCAGGACCTGGATCTTCGGGTGATGCGTCACTTTTTCGATCAGGCCGTCCAGGTAATCGCCGATGTCGGCTCCCTCGATGGTTGTAGTCAGATTCCGGGCCATGCCGCCAAGCTGGCCTTCCTGTTCCACCAGCACGGTTTCAAACCCCTGATCGGCCAGTCCCAGGGCCGCGGTCATTCCGGCCACGCCGCCGCCCACCACCAGCCCGGCCGGGGTGACCGGGATCTGCTTGTCGTGCAGGGGATAAAGCCGGGCCGCCCGGGCCACGGACATGCGCACCAGATCGATGGCCTTGACGGTGGCTTTTTCCGGGGCGTCGGAGTGGCTCCAGGAATCCTGGTTGCGGATATTGGCCATTTCAAACAGGTATTTGTTCAACCCGCAGGCTTCCAGGGTTTCCATGAAAATCGGTTCGTGGGTTTTCGGCGAGCAGGAGGCTACCACCACCCGGTTCAGCCGGTTCTCCCTGATGATTTCCTTCATTTTGTCCTGGACGTCCTGGGAACAGGTAAACAGGTTGGTATCGCAGTAAACCACATGGGGGAGTTTTTTCGTGCAATCGACGACCCGCGGCACGTCCACCACCCCGGCGATGTTGATGCCGCATTTACAGACAAAGACGCCGATTCTCAGATCTTCGCCGGTGACGTCCGTTTCTTCCGGTATTTCCGGTGACCGGGTGCAGGTGTTGCGCGCCGGCGCCAGGGTCATGGCGGCGCGACAGGCGGCGGCGCTGGCCTGGGTGACGGACTCCGGGATATCCTTTGGCCCCTGGAAGGCGCCGCAGACATAAAAGCCCGGCCGTGATGTGTCCACCGGCGTGAAGGGACCGGTCGCCGCGAAATGATAAGGGTTCAGATCGATATGCAGCCGTTTGGCCATTTCAACGGTGGATTCCGAGGGCTGCAGGCCGACGGACAGGACCACCATGTCAAACTCCTCTTCGCGGATTTCGCCGGTTTCGGTCGTGTAACGCATCCTCAGGTCGCCGCTTTCGGAGACGGGATTGACCGTATGAACCCGCGCCTTTTCGAAGCGGATGCCCTGTTGCCTGGCCCGGTTGTAGTAAGCCTCGTAATCCTTGCCGAAGGTCCGCATGTCCATGTTGAAGATGGCGCAATCCAGTTCGCCTTTGGCGTGTTCCCTGGCGATCATGGCGTCCTTGACGGCGTACATGCAGCAGACCGAAGAGCAGTAACCGTTGCCGCAGCGGTTTATATCCCTTGAACCGACGCACTGCAGCCAGGCGATTTTTTTCGGGAGCTTCAAATCCAGCGGCCGCTGGAGATGGCCCTGGTATGGCCCGGTGGCGC
The DNA here is from genome assembly GCA_964432245.1 of uncultured Desulfobacterales bacterium. Lineage (GTDB taxonomy): Bacteria > Desulfobacterota > Desulfobacteria > Desulfobacterales > Desulfosudaceae > JBFMDX01. Next base: position 9,529 of record CAYSMV010000454.1, on the reverse strand, counting down.
TTAAGATCCGCTCAAATTCAAGGCTGGTAAGGATGTTCGGCGATTGGCCGTATCCGTAAAAATCCAGGTGAGAAGGATCAAACGGCACTGTGCCGGCGGCGATGACGACCGCTCCGGCCGTGATCTCTGTTTTTCTGGCGGCGTCGCTGTAAGTGATGGCTCCGGCGATACACACTTTTTCACACAGGCCGCAGCCGATACACAGTTCCGGATCAATGGCGTAGGAGAGCGGCACCGACTGGGCATATTTAATATATGTGGCTGACCGGGTGGACAGATTGCAGTTGAACTCATCCGCTCCCTTTACCGGGCAGGCCCGGGCGCATTCACCGCAGCCGGTACACTTGGCGGGATCGATAAAACGGGGGTGGTTGACCAGGCTGACCTGGAAATTCCCCGGCTCCCCGGATATGGATTCCACTTCGGTATTGGTGATGATGTTGATGTTCAGATGCCGGCCGACCTCGACCAGTTTGGGCGAGATCACTCAGATGGTGCAGTCATTGGTCGGAAACGTCTTGTCCAGCTGCGCCATCAGACCGCCGACCGTGGGCGAGCGGTCCACCAGATGAACATAAAATCCGGAATTCGCCAGATCAAGCGAAGCCTGCATGCCGGCGATGCCCGCGCCGATCACGACGACGCTGCCGTTGGTTTCGATCCTGTCTGTCATAGCCGTCCCGTTTATTTAAGTTAAGCGTTGTCCGTCCGGACATATCCGGTTTACCCGGCCGCGCGGATAAATTTCGGGTGTTGCCCCTCATATCCCGCCGTCTCGGCCAGGCTCATATTTTCAAGTTCAATCAGGCAGGTGGCTACCGTGTGCAAATCAAGGCCTGTTTTTTCCGCCAGTTGCCTTACCTGCCGGCCTTCGGTCTCGGGCAGCGATACCAGCACCAGCGACTTGTTGTATTCATGGACGATGGCGCCGTTGAGCACCTCCCGGTACCGGTCCGGATCCAGTTTTTGTCCATAGACATTGTGGTGTTCCACCAGCTCTTTTTCCATGCCCGTCAGCCATCTGATACGGGGTGTTTCAAGGGTATGCCGGATGGCCGCCAGCGGCACGCGGTAACGCTGCGTGTCGAATCTTCCCAGGCCGGTGATAAGTTCCGTTACCTGGCCGACGTAATCGGCAAACAGCTTTCCTTCGGCGGAACTCACCCATCGCAGGCAGAGTCTCTCACGGCCGATACCGGACAGATCGAGAAGATCGGACAGGGCGTCTATCCGTTTCTGGGCATAAACATTACCATCCTGGTAATGGCATTCGCCCGGATGTCACCCGGCCACCAGGACGCCGTCATAGCCGTTTTCCAGAGCGTCCACCACAAATAGCGGGTCGACCCTTCCGGAGCACATGACGCGCACCGGACGAATGGCGGCCGGATACTGAAACCGGGACACCCCGGCCAGATCCGCGCCGGCATAGGCGCACCAGTTGCACAAGAATGCCACGATTTTTGGTTGGTACGATTGATTCATGGTTGCCTCTTTCAATCAGGTTTGGCTCCGCCTATATTATATTCAATTTCTTTATGTTACCCCCGCGGCGACGGCGGCTGTGATCTGCCGGTCGCGGAAATGTCTCATGTCGATCGCTTTCTGCGGGCAGGAAGCGGCGCATATACCGCATCCCTTGCAGAGCGCGGAAATATTTTCAGCCCGGTAGCCGAGCCCTTCTATTTTTTCCAGCCGGATGGCGCCGAAGGGGCAGGAAATCTCGCACAGGCCGCAGCCGATACAGAGATCCCGGTTGACTTCCGAGACAATCGGCATGATTTCCAGACGGTCCCGGGCCAGCACGATGGCCGCCCGGGCCGCCGCGGCCTGGGCCTGGGCGATGGACTCTTCCACAAATTTCGGGTAATGGGCCAGGCCGCAGATGAAAACACCGTCGGAAACGCTGTCCACGGGACGCAGCTTCACATGAGCTTCGGCCAGGAAATTCTCGGCGTTGACGGGAACCTTGAACATCCGGGCGATATCCCCGTTGTCCGCCGGTTCAATGGCCGTAGCCAGGTTGACCAGGTCGGCTTCGATTTCAATTTCCCGGCCCAGAATCGGTTCCAACACAAAGACCGAAAGGCCGTCGGCTGTTTCGGCTACCCGGGGTTTCCGGTCCGGTGTATAACGGATAAAAATCACGCCCAGTTGCCGGGCTTTTTTGTAAAGCAGTTCTTTTTCCCCGCAGGTTCTGATGTCCCGGTAGAGTATGTAAACTTCCGTTTCGGGGTTTTTCTCTTTCAGGAAAATGGCGCCTTCGATGGAAGCGGTGCAGCAGATTTTGGAGCAATAGGGCCGGTTGGCGTCCCGGGAGCCGACGCACTGGATGAAGACCACGCTCTTGACGTCATCGATGGCCGGATGATTTCTGAAGTCATGCCAGCGGGTGACGCGGTCGTTTTGATGATAAAGGTATTCGTCGGTATCGGCCGGAACCCCGCCGGTGGCGATGATGACGGCGCCGTGCCGGATGGTCCGTTGGCCCTCGCCGGCGGATATCCGGGTTTCAAAGTTGCCGATAAACCCCGCGGCATTGACCAGCCGCGTCGTTGTCAACACCTCTATCTCCGGGTGATTGGAGACCTTTTCAATCAGCTGCTCTACATAATTCCGGAGATGGCCGTCGTTTTTATCATTGGCGGCGCCGCCCAGTTTCTTCGACTTTTCAACCAGGACGACCGGAAACCCCTGGTCGGCCAGGCTGATGGCCGCGGTCATGCCCGCGATGCCGCCGCCGATAACCAGTACGTTTTTATCCATTTCAACCGTGGTGGCAGACAGCGGTTCCAGCCGGTTGGCCCGGGCCACCGCCATGGCCAGCAGGTCCTTGGCTTTTTCCGTGGCTGTTTCTTTCTGCTGCGAATGCACCCAGGTGCACTGGTTCCGGATATTGGCCATTTCAAAAAGATACGGATTCAGGCCCGCGTTTCTCAGCGTTTCCTGGAAGAGCGGCTCGTGGGTCCTTGGCGTGCAGGCCGCCACCACTACCCGGTTCAGATTCTGTTCGGCAATAACCCTGGTGATCTTGTCCTGGGTATCCTGGCTGCAGGTAAACATGTTCTCTTCCGCGTAAACAACGCCCGGCAATGCCCGGGCATACGCGGCGATCTGTGGTACATCGGCGATGCCGCCGATGTTTGAACCGCAGTTGCAGACAAAGACGCCGATTCGCGGTTCCTGGCCGGACACGTCCCGCTCCGGGGGAAACGCCCTGGTTTTGACCATCCGGCCGCGGGCGGAAGTCAGAAGACGGGCGGCGCTTTCCGCCGCGGCGCTGGCTTCCACCACGGATTCGGGGATATCCTTGCACCCGCGGGCAACTCCGGCCGCGAAAATACCCGGACGGGAGGTGACCATGGGCAGGAGATCGTCTGTTTTAATAAAACCGTATGGGTTTAATTCGATCCCGAGGGTTTTGGCCAGTTTTCCGGTCGCCCCGGAAGGCTCCATGCCCACCGACAACACCGCCAGGTCGAATTCTTCTTCGACAATTTCTCCGGATTCGGCGGCATACCTGAAGGCCAGCGTGCCGTCCGGCTTTTCGGTAATAGTATGAATTCTGGAGCGGACAAAACGGATGCCTTCCGACTCGGCGCGTTCGTAATATTTCTCAAAATCCTTGCCGTAGGTCCGCATGTCCATGAAAAAAATGGCGGCTTCCAGGTCGCCGTGAACGTGCTCTCTGGCGAGCATGGCTTCTTTTAACGCGTACATGCAGCAGACGGATGAACAGTAAGGATGGTCGCAGCGATTGATATCACGGGAACCGACGCATTGCAGCCAGGCTATTTTAGCGGGCTCTCTGTCGTCGGAAAGCCGTTTTATTTCGCCCTTGGTGGGGCCGCCGGCGGAAAGCAGCCGTTCGAATTCAATACTGGTGATAACGTTGGCGTAACCGGCGTACTGGTAGTTATCGAGCCCTGATGGATCAAAGGCCTTAAGGCCGGTAGTGATAATAACCGCGCCGACCTTCAGTTTCTGCTCTTTTTCGGTGTCGTCGAGCCGAATGGCGCCGGCGGGGCAGAATTTTTCGCAGGCCCGGCATTTGCCTTTTTTAAAGTAAATGCAGTTATCCGCGTCGATCACGTATTTAAGCGGAACCGCCTGGGGGTAGGGCACGTAGATGGCCTTGCGGACGGAGAGGCCTTCATCGTATTCGTCGGCTACTTTTTTGGGGCATTTTTCCGCGCACAGACCGCAGGCGATGCATTTGTCCATATCCACGTATCGCGGAGACTGCCTGATGGTGACGGTAAAATCGCCCGCCTTGCCGTCAATGGCAATCACCTCCGACAGGGTGAGCAATTCGATGTTCAGGTGCCGGCCGACCTCGACCAGTTTCGGCGAGAGAATTCACATGGAACAGTCGTTGGTCGGAAAGGTCTTGTCCAGCTGGGCCATGACGCCGCCGATGGCCGGGGATGACTCCACCAGATACACTAAAAAACCCGCGTCGGCCAGGTCCAGGGCGGATTGCATGCCGGTGATACCGCCGCCGACAACCATCACCGCGCCGGTGATATTTTTGGCGGAATTGCGCCCGGTATCGGAGACGTGTTGCGCTTGATTTTTTCTGCCCATTGGTTTTTCCCTGTTTTATGTCGTTATGACAGTCAGGCTTTTTTAAAGGACGGCTCTACGACGTCTATCCGCTGATGGTCCCCAGTATTTCGGGGAGCTTGTCTTCCCATCCGATAGTGGATATGCAGACGCCGCAGAAATTTTCTTTTTTCAGGGTAGCGATAATTTCCTTGGCGATTAATACGCATTCCCTTGTTTTATCCCCGGCTTTCTGAATGCGGTTGATCAATTCCCGGGGGATCTTGATGTGATCGATATTGCGATCCATGTATCTGGCCATACCGGCGGATTTTAAAAGCAGAACCGTCGGAATAATATGGGTGCTGCCGGTATCAATGAGGTTTAAAAAAGGTCTCAGGGCGGCCAGATCGAAAACCGGAGGAGTGATGAAAAAGCGGACACCGCGTTTTTTCTTGTCTTCCATCTCCTGGATTTCTTTATCCAGGTGATATTCCTTGACAATAGGCGTAACGGTGGAGCCGACCAGAAAATCGGGCGCGCCGTGAAGCTCGATGCCGGACATGTCGCGTCCGTTCCGGAGCTGCTGAACTGTTTCCAGGAGCTGATGCAGGTCAATATCATAAACCGGCTTTGCCTGATGATGATCGCCGACGCTGGGGTCATCGCCGGTTACGGCCATGACATTGGTTACGCCGCAGGCAGAGGCGGCCAGCAGGTCGGCTTGAAGCGCCAGGCGGTTTCGGTCCCGGCAGTTCGCCTGGAGGATGGCCTCCATCCCCCGCTGCTGAAGGATCAAAGCACCTCCCAGAGAACTCATGCGCATAACGGCATTGCTCATTTCGGGGACCAGAAAGGCGTCCACCGCGCCTTTAACCCTGGTGGCCGTAGTCACCATTTTTGAAATATCAGCGCCTTTCGGGGGTTCCATTTCAACGAGAATAGCAAAATCTCCTGAATCAAGCCTGTCCTTTAGTGACATCCGCATTCCTCCATTTGTTGTTGATGGTAACGGCGCAGACTGCATGCAGGTTTATCAAAAAAAAGACAAAATCGGGGGCACTCCGGACAAAAGACAAAAATATTCAACAGCGGTTTAGAGTTAAGCTTTGAGTTGATCGCCCTACGCTTTCCGTTCAGATTCCTTCAAGCTGTAGGATTTACATGGTTGAATTTTTAAAACCGGTCCCCCTTTTTGGTTTTAAATTTTTTTATAGTTATAATTGCACAATCATGTCAACAGTAAACTTTGAGGGCTTTGCGGTTTTTCTTTTTGCCTTGACTTTTTATGTAAATATCCTACTATAAATAAATATCTATGACAAAAACCCTTATATCCTCATACCGGAGTCCGGTGCAGTTTCTGAGGTGCAACACTAATAATGAGGTGCAACACTAATAATATTGTTAGGGTGATTTACAAAAATTTTGGATGTCCGGCCGGGGGGGCGGCGTGAGAAGGGGGGCTTAAAGATTTGCTTTACGTGATGGAGCCATAAGAAACGAGATTTTTTGTGTATTTATCTTCAGCGAGGCTTAAATGAGAGTTTTAATCTATCTTATTGTCTGTTTTTGTTTTTTTGTTAGTTCTGTTTTCGCGGATGACACCGCATTGATCCTATATGTCAACCGTTGGCCTGAAACAGCTTCAAACGTTATTGTCAAGGTCGGCAGTTATGTCTTTCACGGGGACGGTGAGGTTATCGCCGTGTACGATACGACGACGGACCCGGACTTGACGCCGGTGGCCAGAGTCAGCGTCCGGCTGACCCCGAAGGAAGAACTGGGGGAGTATCAGGCCGCCGGGACCGAAGGTATTTCCGGTATGTTTTATGATGATGTTCGCCGTCTGCTGTATGTGGCCTGCGGTAATGAAGGGCTGCAGATTTATAATGTACCGGCTGATCCCGGAAATTTTTCGGCAACGGATCTGCGAGGCCATTACATTGTCGACAAAGGAGAGGGGATGGTTCGGGCTGTCGCTCGAGACGTGGCCGCAGTCGGCAATTATGCGTATATAGTTTACCACTGGATCTCACCGGATCCCACGCCGTCGGAGGGCGTTATTCCAGAAGGGTATGACAGCGGTATCCAGACTATTGATGCTTCTGACCCGGCTAACCCTATGCTGGTCGGGGAGGCAGAGTGCCCTGAAGCGGCTGTAGGGCTTAAAAGGATGTACAGCTTTTTTGTCGAAAATGGTTATGCCTATGCCATAGACATGTATAACGGCCTGGTGATATTTGATTTGAACAACCCCGCGGCTCCAGAAGTAGAAGCTGTTTCTTATATAACCGGGGCCATGGATGTGTCTGTTTCCGGAAATTACGCTTATATCGCCTGTGGCGGGTATGGGCTGGCGGTAGTGAATGTTGACCCGAACAATTTTACACCGGAAAAAGATATTCTTCCCGCCGTTGGTTATTGCCAGTATGATGATACGTCGTCGAAGGCGGTTTCCGTGGTAACGGACGGCGGTTACGCTTATATCGGAGACGTGGATCTGGGTTTTCTGGTTGCCGATATCTCTTCCCCGGAGAGCATTGATGACTATTGCCTGATCGGACAATATTACGATGACGCCCAGGGCGCCTATCGTTTGTCCCTGGATTCGGTCAACCACGTTGTTTATGTCGGCGATTGCAGAAAAGGTCTGCAGAAAATAGATATTTCGGATCCAACGCATCCGGCATTGCTTGCCGATATTGATGATACCGGCACACCGGCGGACGCGGACACGGTGGTAATTGATGATAAGAGCAGCTATGCGTTTACGGCGGACGATGATCCGACTATTGGAACTATGAAGGAAGGCGTTCGTATTTTTTTCGCGGTCGTTTCGGAAGACTACGTTACTTATTTGCTGAAGGGGATGTTGCCCACGGACGGAGAAGCTAATGATATTTATTCGTTCGGTGATTATCTTTATGTGGCTGATGGTAGCGGCGGCCTGAAAATTATCGACCCCGGACTGTCCGTAGTCGACGAGGAGGGGAATCGGGACACGTCGGGGCCGGTTAATCCTTTTTTGAAAGGCAGTTGCGGCTTTACCGGAACAGCCAACGGTGTTTTTGTAAAAGACGACGATGATAATCATACCTATGCCTATGTCGCTGCCGGAACCGGCGGTTTGAAAGTGATCGATGTTTCCGACCCGACATCGCCGAACATGGTCGGCGAGATATCCGGCGCGGACGTTTCCGATGCCCGGAAGGTGACGGTCAAGGGGGATTACGCCTTTATCGCCGACGGAGACAACGGCTTAAAGGTAGTGTATATGTCGCCGACGGACAAAAGCGATCTCACGCTGGTAAGTAGCTACTATATAGGCGACGGGGACGACCTGGATACGGTCCCCGGTTGCGCCCGCGATGTCAATGTTGTTGGAACGCTGGCATATGTTGCTGCCTATAATGAAGGTTTATACGTGCTTGATCTTGCTAATCCTAATATTCCAGTGTGGGTGGCAAATTACAGCGCGGATCCTTTTGAACAGGTAAAGGGAATATATGCCGCGCGATCCAACGAGAGCGAAGGCGTTGATCTGATCTGGGTGGCCAATGGCACTGCCTGGGACGTGAACATGGGGTTTTTTACCCATCCCTCAACGGTTCCTCCGCAGTTAGCCGCGATGTATCATAGCGCCGGGGACGTCCGGGATATTTTCGTGCTGAGTGATTTTGTCATAATTGCCGACGGCGCCGGAGGGTTCCAGACACTGATAGTGTCTGAAGGAGAAACTATAACCGACGACGATATCGGCTGGGACGATGATGTTGAGGATACCGACATTCACCACGACTCGCATCATGGCGGCGGTTCTTCCTGGTGTTTTATCGGGACGTTGCTTTCAGATATAAAGCAATAGTCTGCTGGCGACTAAAAAGACGGTTGATCCGCAGGCGGATTTTATAAATGCGCGGGTCGGCTGTGCGACGGTTTTTGAAGGCCTGCCTGGTGCGGGCCTTTTGTCACTGTTTTGACTTTTTATTTTGTTATGAAAGTGGCTGGGCTTTTAAAATGGTTATGGCTGATTGAGAGATTGTCGCATGAACATCCACACAAAGCGGGGGAATTATGGCAGGCGTTAACAAGGCGATTATTATCGGAAGACTGGGCAGGGACCCGGAAGTGCGCTATACCCAGGACGGCCGGGCGATTGCCAGCTTCAGCGTGGCTACGTCCGAGGAGTGGAAAGACAAGGCAACAGGAGATAAAAAAGAGCGAACGGAATGGCATCGGGTTGTCGCCTTCGGCCGCCTGGGTGAAATATGCGGCGAGTATTTAGCCAAGGGCAGACAGGTATATATTGAAGGCCGGCTGCAGACCCGGTCCTGGGAAAAGGACAATGTTACCCGCTATACCACCGAAATAGTGGCCGCCAACATGCAGATGCTGGAATCTAAATCTTCGGCCGGGGCAAGTGATTACATGCCGCCGGCAGACGACTCTATACCGGCAGATGCCGGTCCGGGTGATGACGATATCCCTTTTTAATGTGTGGTGTTAAGCCCGCATTCTGAAATCTGTCGCTTAAAGGGGAGGGGGCGTTTCCCTCATACCGGGCATGGGGCGGTAATCTCTTTTTAGAAAAGGCGGGGTACATCCGGCTGAATCTTAAAACCGGAACGGGAAACCGGATTATTGTTTGGTGTCATCGTCCTGATCGTTGTCGATCAGTTTTTTGTCTTCCTTGTCAACCTTGGAAGTCGCGTCCTTGAAGTTGCGTATCGCCTTGCCGATACCGGCGCCGATTTCAGGAAGCCGTTTACCGCCAAACAAAATCAGAATGATGACCAGGATAATAATAAGCTGCCAGGGGCCAACGGTGCCAAACATGTTTTCTCCTCCCGCGGAAACCGCGGCTCTGCCCGTTTTCATGCCGTCTTGCCCGCAGGTGCCCCACGGTTTTCAACGGGCTGTTTTCGTACCTTAACCGGTTGAGTTTGATTTTCGATGATTCCGAAAACATCCGGAATTTGGG
>CAYSMV010000453.1:0-3764 GCA_964432245.1 uncultured Desulfobacterales bacterium | reverse complement strand
ACGCCGGAGGCCAGTCCCAGCACAGTCGGTTTTTTACTGACTATCCATTCGGCCATCATCCAGGTCAGGGCCGCCATGGCGGCCGAGGTGTTGGTAACCAGAAAGGCGGATCCGGCGACGCCGTTGGCTGCCAGGGCGCTGCCGGCATTGAATCCGAACCAGCCGAACCACAGCAGGGCCGCGCCCAGGGCGGTCAGGGCGATACCGGATGGAAACATGGCCTCCCGGCCGAAGCCCTCCCGCTTGCCGAGAACCAGGGCCAGCACCAGCCCGGCGACACCGGCGTTGATGTGGACCACGTTTCCGCCGGCGAAATCCAGGGCGCCCATCTTCGCCATCCAGCCGCCGCCCCAGACCCAGTGGGCCACCGGGCTATACACGAAGGTCAGCCAGAGCAGGGAAAAAATCAGCCAGGCCGAGAATTTCATGCGATCGACAATCGAGCCCAGGACCAGGGCGACGGTGATGGCGGCGAAGGTCAGCTGGAACAGCACGAAAACATAGGACGGAATGGTGCCGGACAGCGTTTCCGGCGCGATCCCCCTTAAGAACAGAAAATCAATGCCGCCGATCAACCCGCCAAGGTCCGGTCCGAAGGCCAGGGTGTATCCCCAGCAGACCCAGACCAGGCTGGCCAGGCAATAGGCGGCAAAGGTCATGGCATACGTGTTCAGCAGGTTCTTGTGCCTGGACATGCCCCCATAGAAAAGGGCCAGCCCCGCGGGTGTCATCATCATGACCAGAGCCGTGGCCACGATGATCCAGGCCGTATCGCCGGTGTCAAGGGCTGTTTCACCGGCAAAAGCCGGTGTCAGGGGTATGACTGAACCTGCCAGGAACAGAAAAAACCGTTTCATTCTCTTCTCCTTTCTGTCGTGAAGTTACGGTTATATGCTGTCCCCTGGTAGAGCAATGATTATGCCGAAATCGGAAAAATTGAATGTGAGCGCAGAAACATCTGGAATAATTGATTTTTCATTAAAGAGCCCATCGGATGCCTGCAAAAAATAAAATACAATTTTGTTTTTATAGAATATAGATAATACATTTTTGTGTTTATAGTGAACCCGCTCAAAATCGATCCGTATTTTTTTCTCCATCGCTTTCCGGTTCAACGTCAGCCCCTGGTTTGCCCGGAGAAAACAGGGTCAGGAGCGCCTGGTCAATGGCCTTACGCAAAGCCGCGATCTGATCCGGCCCGGTAATCTTCTGGCCTTCCCGGTCGCGGACGTAAAATACGTCCACCACCTGATCGATCTTGGCGCCGATTTTAGCAACCCGCACATCCAGGTTGTGGCAGAACAGCGTATTGGTAATATGGAAAAGCAGTCCCGGACAGTCCGTAGTAAACACTTCGATGATGGTAAAAAAACCGGATGTCTGATTGTCGATAACGACGCGGTGCGGCCGGTTGAGGCCGCAGTCATGGCGCTTCCAGTTGTTTTGCTTTTCAGATACGGCCATCGTCAGATCAAGTTCGCCGGACAGAGCCGCGCGCATATGACCGGCGGTTTTTTCCCAGCGCTGGTTCTCATAAATAGGATCCGCCGGCGGACGAACCGTGAACAGGTCCAGGGCGATATTGTTTTTCCAGGTATAGGCTTCCGCCTCAAGAATATCCAGACCGTTAAGGGTAAAGACACCCGCCATTTTCGAAAACAGGCCGGGCCGGTCCCGGGCGCAGATGGTCACCGTGCGGGTTTGGGGATTGCGGCCGGGCTTGATCTGCCAGACAAAGGGTTGATCTTTCAACTGTTGAAAAAGACGGTAGTGGTCAAGCAGGGTCTGTTCCTCTATATACAGGAAATAGCGGGGAGAAAGAATGCCCAGGTGGGCTTCAAGCCGCGCCCGCTGTTCATCGTTAACGGCGTCCAGCAGGGCCGTTTTTTTCCGGGCGACCGCTTCCACCGCCTCCTGCGAGGCCAGATCTCCCTTTTCCAGGATGTTGAGCACCTTGAAAAACAGGTCTCGCAGCAGCTCGGCCGTCCAGTCATTCCAGGCTTTGGGGCCGGTGGCCATGGAATCGGCCACCGTTAGAAGATAGAGCATTTTCAACCGCCGGCCGTCCCCGATCTTCCGGGCGCAGAAAATGGCGGTTTCTTCGTCGTTGGTATCCCGGCGGGTGGCGGTTTCCATCAGAAACAGGTGGTTTTCGATCAGAAAGGAAACAGTGCCCGCCTGATCCGGGGGATAGCCCATGTGTTTCAGAATGCGGGCGGAGATACGGGCGCCACGTTCCGAGTGGCCGCCGCCGGCTTTTCCTTTACCGATGTCATGCAGCAGCGCGGCCCAGAGCAGAACCGATTTCTGCTTGTCGAGTTCCCGATATAAATCGCCCGGCAAGGGGAAACGGCCGTCTTTTTCGGCGAACGATTTGATGATTCGCACGGTCCGCAGGGAGTGCCGGTCAATGGGATAAAGATGATACCCGTCATACTGAATGCGGTTTTTGATGGCTTTTACGGGCGGCAGGAACCGTTCCAGAAATCCGGTCTGCAGCATGGCGTTTAAGGGGTCGGTGTCGGCGGCCGGGGCTTTTAATATCCTTTCGAACATTTTTACGTTCTCGGCGTCGGCCCGGAACCGCCGGTCCACCAGGTAGGCGAATTCCCTGACCACCCGCCGGGCTTCCCAGCTCAAGGGCAGTTTCAGGCGGGCGCTTTCGTCGAATATTCGCAGCTGCAGATCCGGTTGCCGGAGAATGTCTTCCGTTGAGACGAACCCGACCCGGTTGTTTTCGATTTGCAACCCCTCTGCCGCCGGTCGGACGCGCCGCTTTCTTTTTAACAAGGATGGACGGCTAACGGATATCTCCGCCAGAAAGGTTGAAGTGATCTCTTTAAGATAGGCCATTTCCGAATGCAGCCTGCCCAGGAAACGTTCCACCGCCAGCTGCCCGTGGGTATCACTGAACTTGAGCCGCGACGCCAGGACCTGCTGGTGTTCAAAATAGAGCTGATCAAATTTCCGCCTGGCCAGATAATGAAGATGGCTTCTGACTTTCCAGATAAACTCCAGGGCCTGGTTCAGCCGCTCGAACTCCGTGCAGGAAAGGCAGCCCATAAACTCCAGATCCCGCGGCGTAATAATCTTCAGTTGCGCCCGCGCGACCCACAGCATGGCATGATAATCCCGCAATCCCCCCCGACCGTCCTTGAGGTTCGGTTCCAGCAGATAACTGGAGTCGCCGAACCGTCTGTGGCGGTCATCGTTGCGTTTAATCAGGCCGTTCACGATCCGCCTGCCCCGGGCTCCGGCAAGAGAATGGTTCAGCCGTTCCCGGAGCTGGGCGTAAAGCGTGGACATGCCGCAGAGAAAGCGGGCGTCCAGCAGGGTGGTCATGGTGTCGATATCATCGGCCGCCAGTCGCAGACAATCCCGGATGGACCGGGTGGCGTGGCCGATCTCAAAGCCCAGGTCCCAGAGGGGATAAATAATTTCCCGGATCAGGTGCTCCGCCTGAGCCGGGACGCTTTTCTCAAACAGCAGCAGGATATCGATGTCGGAATGCAGGCATTGCTCCTGCCGGCCATACCCGCCCAGGGCGATCATGGCATACGGTTTTTTATGAAATTCCATTTGAGGGCCGATCAGGCTGGCCTCAAAACTTTCGATAAAATACCGGTCCAGCAGGGCGGAATGCCGGCGTAAAAAATCGAGCGGCTTGCCTTTTTCAAAAAAAGCGGCAACAAGCCGGTCTCGGTCTTTCTTCAGACGGCTGGAAGCGCTATTGATTTTTTCCGGGACCGCAGGTGTTTTTTTAT
>CAYSMV010000452.1:0-6333 GCA_964432245.1 uncultured Desulfobacterales bacterium | reverse complement strand
CAGTGCGATTCATTGCGTCAGGGTGAAAGACCCGGCAGGGATGAAACCGTTAATCATATTTTTTGGGAGCTTTTATTTATGGATTCCGCATTAATACCCGAAGGCGTCAAACGCTGCCCTTTGCCGATATTTATTCTCGGCGTGCTGGCCGTGGGAGCGGTGCTTTTATGGGGCGTTTACGCCATGCTGCTGTGCTGGATCAAGGGACTAAACCAGACCAACATGAATGATTATTACGGATTCGCGTTGTGGATCTGGGCAGATCTGGCCGTCATCGCCCTCGGCGGCGGCGCTTTCTTTACCGGCCTCCTCCGTTACCTGGTGGGCCGGGAAGAACTGAAAAACATCATCAATTTCGCGGTGGTGATCGGTTTTATCTGTTACAGTTCGGCGCTGCTTATTCTCGCCATTGATATCGGACAGCCGTTACGGGGGTGGTTTATCTTCTGGCACGCCAATGTTCATTCCATGCTGACGGAAGTGGCCTTCTGCCTGTCGTGCTATTTTGCCGTGCTGACCATCGAATTCGTGCCCCTGGTCCTGGAAAACCGGCAACTCAACAAGGTTTCCTTTTTCCATCATCTCGGTCACAACATGCACGAAATCATGGCGGTTTTCGCGGCCACGGGCGCCTTTCTCTCGTTTTTTCACCAGGGATCGCTGGGCGGCGTGGCCGGCGTGCTCTACGGCCGGCCCTTTGCCTTCAGGGAAAGCCTGCTGGTCTGGCCCTCCACGTTTTTCCTGTTTACCTGGTCGGCGGCGGCCTGCGGTCCGTGTTTTACCATCCTGGTCACAAAAATTACCGAAAAAATAACCGGTAAAAAGCTGGTCGGGGATCCGGCTATCAAAACCCTGGCCAAAATTTCCGGCTGGATGATAACGACCTATGTCATCGCCAAGATCATCGACACCGTTTACTGGGCCGTGGCGACCGCGCCGGCGGGCGGCTTCGCCCTGGGCGATTTCTACAGCGACAACGCTTTTTACGGATACTGGATTCTGCTGGTGGAGATTATTATCGGCGGCCTGATACCAGGCTTGATTCTCATCACCAAAAAAGGACGGGACAGCCGCGGGGCTTTGGTGCTGGCGGCGGTGCTGGCCTGTGTCGGCATATCCATTAACCGCTGGGTCATGGTGCTGCAGGTGATGGCGGTGCCCGTCATGCCGTTCGACACCTGGCAGCTTTATCTTCCCAGCTGGCAGGAAGTGGCCACAACCATCCTGCCGGTGGCCTACGGCGTGCTGCTGATCGCCTTCGCGCACCGCTACCTGCCGATTTTCCCGCAGGAAAAGGAACTGAACACGTTTACCCGGTAACCAGACCGGCACAAGGATAAGGAGCAGGATATGTTTCCGTTTGTTTTCGAATGGCATTGGGATACGGCGCACCTGGTATTTCACGGCGGCCTCTGGTACGCGTTATCGATTCTGGGCCTGGGCCTGGCTTACTGTTTTTTAAAGGCGCTTTATGACACTTTCAGGCATGACGACGAAACACATGACGCCCATCATCATTGAGCCGGCTGGCTGAAATAGACATTCGATTCGCCGCTGTTTGATGAAATTTTATCAAGCGCCTTGTCCGTTGCTGTCAAGGCGCTTTTTTTCGGCATGCCAAAGGGGAAAACATGGACAGAATTATCGTTGAAGGCGGCCGGAAACTTTCCGGCGAGGTCAGGATCATCGGCGCCAAGAACGCCGCCCTGCCCATTCTGGCCGCCGCGATTCTGACGGACGGTACCTGCGTTTTTAAAAACGTGCCGGACCTGCAGGACGTGCACAGCTTTATTCAGCTCCTGATCCAGCTGGGGGCAACGGCTGACTTCTCAGATCATACCGTTCGCGTCGACACCTCCGGAATCAACAATCATGAAGCATCCTATGATCTGGTCCGTAAAATGCGGGCCTCGATCCTGGTTCTTGGCCCTCTGCTGGCGCGGCTTGGAAAAGCGCGGGTTTCCATGCCCGGCGGCTGCGCCATCGGCGCCCGGCCCATTAATTTTCATTTAAAAGGTTTAGAAGCGCTGGGCGCCACGGTTCGTCTGGAACACGGTTATGTGGATGTTACGGCCGAACGATTGTCCGGCGGCGCTGTTTATTTTGATATTCCCACCGTGACCGGCACGGAGAATCTGATGATGGCGGCGGCTCTGGCCGAAGGAAAGACCGTTATCCGCAACGCCGCCAGGGAACCGGAAATAACGGCGCTGGCGGATGTATTGAATCTGATGGGCGCGAAAATTGAGGGCGCCGGCACGTCGGATATCGCCATTACCGGTGTCTCGCGCCTGTCACCGGTTTCCGCGACCATCATCCCGGACAGAATTGAAACCGGTACCTTCATGGCGGCGGCGGCCCTGACCGGAGGGGATTTGACGCTGCTGGATTGCCGGCCGGATCACCTGCAGGGACAGATCGATAAATTCCGTCAGACCGGCGTAAGGGTTACCGCGACCGGATCCTCGCTCAGAGTGACGGGCAGCGACCGCATCGCCAGCGTGGATGTCAAGACACTGCCCTATCCGGGTTTCCCCACCGACATGCAGGCCCAGTTCATGGTGTTGATGACGGTGGCTACCGGTCTGTCCGTTATTACAGAGACCATTTTTGAAAACCGGTTTATCCATGTCAGCGAATTGCAGCGCATGGGAGCGGACATTAACATAACCGGCAATTCAGCCGTGGTGACCGGCGTGCACCACCTGTCCGGCGCGCCGGTAATGGCGTCGGACCTGCGAGCCAGTGCTTCGCTGGTGCTGGCGGGACTGGTCGCGACCGGAAAAACCGTGATCAACCGCGTCTATCACCTGGACCGGGGATATGAAAGGCTGGAGGAAAAGTTCGCCCGTCTGGGAGCCGCCATCCGGAGGGAAAAATAGCCCTGTTTTCACTTCCGTGGCCTGGCCAATTCCTGTTTAACGGCAAAGCCGATATCTTTTATGGTATATGGCTTTTTGATATATTGACCGGCGCCCAGCTTCTGGGCCTCTTTGACTCGTTCCGTTTCGGAAAATCCGCTGAGGATGACGGCCTTCTGGCCGGGATGGAATTCCAGAACCCTTTTATAGGTCTCAAGCCCGTCAATACCCGGATCCATGATCATATCCAGTATCAGCAGGTCCGCTGAATTGTTTTTCAGATATCTAACCGCTTCCTCGCCGCTGGCGGCCGTTTCGACCGAGTACCCCAATTTTTCCAGCATTTCGGATATAAGCCGGCGCTGTTCCCCGGAATCGTCAACCACCAGAACGGATTCTCCTTTTCCCCTGTAGTTTTCCAGCGGCAGAGCTTTTTCCTTTTCCGCCGGCTTCTTTCCGGTTACAGGGAAATAAATAGTAAAAGCTGAGCCTTTCCCTTTTTCGCTCTGGACATTAATATATCCTTTATGATCCTTTACGGCTCCCCAGACCACGGCCAGGCCCAGTCCCGTTCCGCTTCTGCCCATAACTTTCTTGGTATAAAAAGGTTCAAATATTTTTCCTTTATCGGCCGACAAGATGCCGACCCCGGAATCCGAAACGGTCAGGACGACATAATCGCCTTTTTTTATGTTTTCTGAGATCCCCGCGCCTTGATCAATATATTCGTTTCTGGTGGATACGAGGAGATCTCCACCGCCGGGCATGGCTTCCGCCGCGTTCAAAACCAGATTCATGACGATTTCCAATAAATGGAAAGAAGACCCCATGATATTGGGCAGATTCTCCTGAAGATCGCTTTTGATTGTGACGCCGGGATAAAGCTCGCTAAGTTTTTTAAACTCCGGGGACTTGATATAAACGCGGATAATTTCATTCAGGTTCACGACTTCGGCCGTAACGACACCTCTTCGGGCCAGCGTCAAAAGATCGCTTACAATGGCGGCGGCTCTTTCTCCGGCCTCTTTCATGATTAAAACAGGTTCTCTTAACGGGCTGTCTTCGGGAAGATCGGACAGTATGAGATCAGGAGCGCCGACAAGGCCGGAAAGGACATTATTCAGATCATGGGCCACGCCCCCAGCCAGCGTGCCGATCACCTCCATTTTTTTGGCCACCCGAAGCTGCTCTTCAAGCTGCTGCTGGCCGGTTATGTCGAGAATCATGGTAAGGATGAAATTTTGTCCGGCGGCCTGAATGATCTTTGCGTACATAAGCCCGATCTTCGTGGACCCGTCTTTAATCCTGAACTCTTTTTTAAAGCCTTCAACCCTCCCGGATGTTTGCAGTACTGTTAATAATTCAGCCCTGTCGGCTTCTGTGTAAAAGCCCAGCTCGGTTGTTTTTCTTCCGATAAGCTCTTTTCGGGAAGATTGGGTCAATTTACAGAACATGCTGTTGACATCGATTATTTCGCCCGTTTCCACGCGAGAAAGACCGATGGCCAGAGGAGCCAGATCAAAAAAAGAGTGGAATTTCTTTTCGCTTTCCCTGAGGGTTTCCTCCGCCTTTTTCCGCTCGGTTATGTCCCGGGCTACCCCGATCCGGCCTGTCGGCGTCCCGTCGGAGCCTATCATGGTCGTCACGTTTACCTCTATAGGCACGGTTTTCCCGCCTTTTTTCTTTATATTCACCTCGTTTGTAAAAATTGTCTTTTCGGCAAGACTTCGTTCAAAATTTTCCGTCATTATTCCTATGAGCTCCGGGGGAAGAATTTCACTAAAGTGACGGCCTAAAAAATCTTGAACGGAATATCCGGTAATCTTTTCAAAAACCGGATTGAGAAGGGTAAACCTTCCCTGCTTATCCATGGCAAAAACGCCATCGGCTATGGTTTCAACGAGTGTGCGATATTTCTGCTCGCTGGCGGACAAGGCTTTCTCGGCATGTCTGCGCCTTCCGATATTCATAAGCAGGAAAATAATGACGGCAAGTTGTGATAAAAGAGCGAACAGGATGGCCCATATCCGGTATCGATATTTTTGATAAAGACTCTCGGGCCGGTTGATTATAGTACTCCCGGCAGGGAGTTTGCCGGGAGCCAGGCCGTGCAGGACAAGTTGACGATGATCGAACATATAACGATTGGGCGATTTCATCACCACGGCGATATCTTCAGCCTTTTCGCCGTCAAGAATTCGGAGGGCGATCCGGGCCGCGGCCCTTCCCT
The DNA here is from genome assembly GCA_964432245.1 of uncultured Desulfobacterales bacterium. Classification (GTDB taxonomy): domain Bacteria; phylum Desulfobacterota; class Desulfobacteria; order Desulfobacterales; family Desulfosudaceae; genus JBFMDX01. The sequence continues at coordinate 1,242 of CAYSMV010000452.1, read as the reverse complement.
GCGCTTCGCCGCTGGTGAGCATCCCGCCGACGATGCCCTGACCCAGGTAAAAAGTCCAGGGACCGTAAATCGGCACCCGGCAATGATCGTTGATAAGCCGGAGGCTGGTTTCATGAGTAAAGTCGCGGCCCTTGTTGTCCCGGTTGAACACGAATAAAAAAACGATCGCATCGCCGGAGAGACTTGAAACCTCCGCCTGAAGCTCGTCCATGCTCATATCGCCCACATAACGAAACCGCAGCCGCTCTTTGAAAGGCTCGAATGCCTGTCGGGCCATTTTTTCTATGGCCCGACCGGTCAGGGTGATATCATTGATTACCAGTACTTCACGGATATCCGGCTGCAGCCTGAGAGCGATTTTCAGGGTGCTCCCTGGATCAATCGCCTCTATAATACCGGTAAGCGCGGGCCTTGCTTCCCGCATGGAAGGAAAGTAACCGTTCACACCGCAGAAAACGATCGGAACGTTCTGGAACAGGGCTTCTGAACGGTCAAGCAGAAATTTCAGGGCCTGATCATCGGAACAGATGATGACATCCGGTTTTTCCGTATCAGGGTACTGCATGCGCAGCAGTTCGGCTCTATAATTCAGATATTCTTTTTCGGGATGCCGTTTGGCATCCAGGAATTCAAAATTAAGCGCCTCATGCCGCCCTTTTTTATCAAACTCCCCGCAGATACCCATAGTTATGTTATTGGTCCAGGTAAAAGTGGGATAATAGGAATGAATAACCAGCACCCGCGGGGCCGGCGCGGACAAAAAGGCCTTCGTTTCGCAAAAAGCATGGCCGGCTGGAAGCAGCGTCAGAAGCAGGATCGGCAAAAGTTTGAAAACGGTTCCGCCAGCGTTCAAGCCTGCCCTTGATTCCGGCTTTCTGGCCAGACCTGTCATTCTCCCTGCCACTCGCATGGTTCCCTGTCCCCCGTTATTTTATAGCTCTATTTCATCATTTATGTCCAGCAATAAAACTAAGCTTAAAAAATTTCGCCGGTTTCTTTTTCTGAGCGCCGTTTGAGCCTTTCGGGAAAAAGGGTCAGGGCGCGAAGAAAAATGGCAACCGGTGAAACCATTAAACGGTCTTTTGAACAATAATGTTTCCAACTAATTTGGAGAAAAGCCTAAAATAAAAGTAAAACCGACACGGTGTTAGCAACAAATAAACTTGTCCGGTTTTAAAGCACGTAATCTGTCCGCTTTGGGCTGTGGGCGTATGTTCCTGCTGAAGCGTAGCGAAAGCAGGA
>CAYSMV010000451.1:0-3687 GCA_964432245.1 uncultured Desulfobacterales bacterium | reverse complement strand
TTGTCGCCGACCAGCGCCATAACGGAATCCGACAATGGGCTTTCAAAGCCGTATTGATCCACGGCCGTAACCTGATAGACGTAAGAGCCGTCACCAAGGCCCTGGTCTGAAAAAGAGATGTCCGGCACGGGGCGCGCCCGGGTAACGGAAAACTCAGCCAGGCTGACGCGGATTTCGTTGTATTCGTCGGGTACTCCGTTGGTCATGGAAATAACCAGCCGCATCCGACTGGTCGGATAGGGCCGGTCAAAGGAAATGATGTTGGTCAGCGATTCATTCTCCGTAAAACCGGCGTAAGTCAGCCAGGCATGGCCGGTCCAGACCTGAAATTCAAACTCGCGGCCGGCTTCCTCCAGGACGGCCCAGTCGATTGTAACTTCGGTTATCAGCATCTCGGACGGCAAATCAAGCTGCCACCAGAGTTCATGGTCCGGATCATCCAGATAGATATATCCCTCCCAGACGGACAGATCGTTATTGTCAATCGCCCGGCCGGCGTAATGACCGTTACTTGAGGCCGACGCCACGGCGCCGGCGAGATCGGCCTGTTGCGGCGCATTCAATTGTTCACCGCCCCTGAAAATATTGTAGCCGGTAATATCACCCTCGCTATTGGCGTCCCAGGTGAGAAGACAATCGTATCCGGAAACCGACACGGCCGGATTGACGGGCGCGGACGGCGGCAGATTGTAAACCACGATCACTTCCGATTGTTTGCTGATGTTGCCGGCGGCGTCCGCGGCCGAAACCGCGATAATGTTCTCCCCCTGGTTAAGGGCTATATCAACGGAAAACGCGCCGGAAACATCCGCGCTCACATGGACGACGGGCTGGGAATCGACAAACACGGAAACCGTGGATGACGGAACGACGTTGCCGCCGGTGATGGTAATGGAATCTTCTCCAACAGGGGTAAAAGGCTGCGCCACCAGAGGGGCATAAACAAGCGCGTAGATGCTGTCGGAAAAAGCGCTTTTGTTATCATAGGTGTCCACCGCCTGAATGACAAAAGTATATTCACCGTCAACATAGTCGAATACGGTAACCGTCGTCTCCGTGATCAACTCCTGATTCAACGGTTCCCAGAAGATTTCATCCGACCAGGGCTCTTTATACAACCGGTAAATATTATACCCGGCCAGATCGTCTTCGGTGTTGGCGTCCCAGGTGAGGGTGATATCGCCGCCGGTTACCCGGGCCGCGAACCTTGACGGCACGGCCGGGGGCGTCACGTCCGTATGCTCAACCGTAATAAAGGCCGGATCCGCGTCCACGTTGCCGGTCTTGTCTTTGGCCACGGCCCTGATCCCATAAATGCCGTAGCTCATCCCTTCCGCGACCGGGTCCAGGTTCGTCGCGTAGGGCGGGCTGGCGAACAGGGAGCCCAGATTCGTCCAAGAGGCCCCTTCTGGCCGGTACTGGATCTGAATTTCCGCGACATCAAGATCTTCGCAAACCGCCTTGACGGTCACCGGGTGTTGAAATTTGTGGCCGTCAGCCGGAGAAGCGATAATCGCCCGGGGGGCGCGGACATCGATGGTAACCGAGATCTCGTTGGACGGCGGGCTGATGTTGCCGGCCTGGTCCATGGCTTCCAGATAGTATTCATAAGTGCCGTCGGGCAGAGCCGGGTCGTTGTATGTGGGCCCGGGGACCAGGTAAGGTTTCAGGCTGCCCACCACCGGACCGTCGCTGTTTACCAGGTAACCGTTGCGATAGAGCAGATAACCCGCCAGATCGCCTCCATTATTGAGCTCCCAGGTAAGGTTGACGTCGGAGACGTTCACGGTCGCGGACAGCAGGTTCGGGGCGCCCAGCGACACATCGTCAATGGTAAAACACGAACAGCAGTCGCTGATATTTCCTGACAGGTCTTCGGCTTCCAGCTTCACGCAGTAATCACCGCCTCCGCTTAACGGATCGGATAAAACGGCCAGAACGCCATAGGAAACCGGAACCGGCGAGGTGCGAATCAGGGTCCAGTCGGCCGGTTCCGGGCCGGTTCCCAGGTAGACCCGGTATTGCCTGAAATCATCCTCGCTGAAGGCCGTGCCCTTGATCTCCACCAGGTCGTTGAGAACAGCGCCGTCCTGAGGAACCGCCAGGTTGACGGTGGGCCCGACCAAGTCTACCCTGAAAACAACTTCATTGGAAGGGGCGCTTTCCCACTGGGCGAAATCAAAGGCTTTGACCGTGTAAGCGTATTCTCCCTCCTCGAGTCCGGCGTCATGGTATCCGGTCGCGGTCAGGTCCAAAGAAGCGATAAGCCGGCCGTCCCGATAGACCTTATAGCCCGCCGCATCCTCATCCGCCACCGGCGGCCAGGAAAGCTGGCAGGCCGTCTTACCGTCCGGCACCAGCGTGATTTCAGGCGCCGACGGCGGCAGGGTGTCGACGATGACTTCGAGGATCTGTTCACTGGTACTGCCGAGTTTGTCGCTGGCGGTCAGCTTCAGGCAGTAGACGCCGTCCGCCGGCAAATTTTCAAACGCGGCCAGCGTACCCGCCTCGACATCGTTCTGCCCCTCATAAATGACTCCCCATTGGGGCTCTTCCGTGCATTTTCCCCGCGACAGAAAGACCGTATATCCCTGAAAATTGTCGTCCCTGGCCGTGCCGTCGATATTTATCGCTTCCGTAATATAGCCGCCGCCGACCGGGAATGTTATTCCGATCGTCGGAAGAGAGTTGTCCACTGAAACAGCGCGGGTGACCTCCTGCCGCCAGCCGGCCCTGTCTTCAACCACCAGGGAAACAGTGTATATACCGTCATCAACGCCTTTATCCGGGCCGACCGGCCATTCAAATATTTTTTCCTCGGCCGGGATTGATGCGCCGGAGGCCAGATCATTCCACTCTTCAGGCTCTTCGCCCGAACCATATCGAAGCGTCCAGCCGGACAGGTGCTCTTCTTCGATAATCGCGGATATATTAACCAGAGCATTCTCGCCCCCGAACAAGGCGCCTTGCTCCGGCGCCGTCATTTCAATCAGCGGCGGGGTTTTATCGATCACGCAGGCGATGTTTGCTTCGGCCTGGTTTCCGGCGGTATCGGAGGCTGAAATCGCGACAACGCACTCTCCTTCGGGCGGATCCTCAAGCAGCATAAAACGATAATTCTCACGATTCTGCCCGCCCTCCCCGGACAACAGCGTCGACGACTGACTGACGCAGTCTATCTGGTATTTTTCCAGGTTGATGTCGGTTATGGATCCCTCAACAGCCAGATCATCTTTGAAAAACGCGCCGTCAAGCGGAGATGTCATGGCGATCTCGGGCGGCGTCGTATCGACGCCAACGGTAATCGTTTCTTCATGGACAGACAAAGGCGCCGATTCCGCGTAAACCGACAGGGTAATCTTGTAATTCCCGTCAGGAACAACGGTCGCGGGATTCTGATCGTTTTCGCCGTTCCAGATAAAATCATATTCCCCGGCGGAGACAGACGAGACCTGGACCGTCTTGTGCGTCTGACTGCCGGAAACAAAGGACAGGGTAACATTAAATGTATCATTGATATCCGGATTCAATGCATAGCGAATATCAACCTGATCCAAGGTGCCGTCGTTGTCGGGCGAAAAAACCGAGGGCTCGGCGCCAAAGGCTTTAATCAGGTTCATCCTGTCGCCCAGATCAATGGCCACCTGCTCTTGACTGGTATTACCCGCCTGATCCGAAGCGGTCAGC
>CAYSMV010000450.1:0-1971 GCA_964432245.1 uncultured Desulfobacterales bacterium | reverse complement strand
GCGACGCCCGCGCCTCCATGATTGAGGACGGCGTCAATGACGTGCTGGCCATGGCGGCCTACGAAAGCATATAAACCTGACGGAAGGCTTCACAGGCTTCCAGAAAGTGAAGAAACCCATGTCCTTTTTTGATATTGACATCCTGCCGGGCGAAACATCCCGGGCCATATTAAAAGAACTGGAAAAATTTTGCGCCGACGTTATGCGGCCGGCCGGCATTGAACTGGACAAATGCCTTACGCCGGCCGATGTTTTTGCGAAAGGCTCGTCTCTGTGGGAGGTTTTTGCCTCATTTCGCAAACTGGACCTGCATCTGGCCGATATTCCCGAAGAGCTGGGCGGCATCGGTAAACTTGACAAGGTCACCGCCGCGCTGGTGGCCGAGCGCCTGGGATACGCGGATGCCGGTCTGGCCATCGGCCTGGCGGCCGGTTCCGCTCCCTTTTGCCTGGCGGCAAAATTCAAGACGCCGGGCATGCAGGCCCTGGCCCGGCAGTTCTGCGAAGACCGGGAAGGCCGTCTCATCGGCTGCCGGGCCATATTCCGTTGGCCGTCTCGGCCAGAAGCCGGGGCAGGGGCCATGCTTTCAGCGCGCGAAGAGGGAGCCGATTTTCTGCTTTCCGGAGAAATATCCGGGATAGCCAATGCCGCCATCGCCACCCACGGCGCTTTTGATGTCAGCATAGACTCACAGGGCAGTTCGGAAACGCGCGGGCTGGCCATTATTCCCCTGGACAATCAGGGCATTGTCCGTGAAACCCCGGCAATGGGGAGCAGTCAGCGGTCCATGCCCCGGGCTACCCTGCGGTTTGCCGAAGCCAGGGTGCCCGGCGAATACGTTATCAGGCAGAACGGGGCGCAGCTTTCGGAGATCAGCAAAGCCTTTCTGATCGACCTGAACAGCTGCCTGGCCGGTGTTTACGCCGGCCAGGCCGGGGCCGCCCTGGACGAAGCCCTGGAATACGCGAAAAAACGGGTGCAGGGGGGCGTTCCGATTTTCGAGCATCGCAACGTCCGACTGCAGTTGTTCAACATGTTCAAGACGGTCGAGGCCGCCCGCGCGTCTGTTCTGCGCCTGGCTGCCTATCATGACCGGCAGGGGGCTGCCAGGTTATGGCCGCATGCAGTTGCCGCCCGATGCCTGGCCGTGGAAGCCGCCTGTCGCGTGACCAGCGAAGCCATTCAGATTTTCGGCGGTTATGGCCTGGCCCGGGAATTTCCGCTTGAAAAATTCTTCCGGGACGCCCGCCTGGGAGTGGTTGAAGACGGGATCGATGACGATTTGGCCACAGAGGCCATGCTTGAGGTTTGAAACAAACCGGCAGACGGTCGTAACCGCATGACGACGGCATAAACAACGGCCGTTCGAGGATGATTGGCCGGACGCCGGTAACGATTAAAACAAAAAGAGGAGAACGATCATGAAAAAATTGATTGTCGTTTTTGGCTGCCTTTTGCTGACACTTACGCTGGTATCCTGCGCGACTTATCCCATTCCCATTACGGCGACCAGTAATGAATTGGGCCCCAGGGTGGGCAAGGCCGCGGATTATATCTATTTCGGTATGTTCGGCGACGCCTCGGGCGCCAATATTCCCGCTGCCGCCAGAAACGGCGGCATTACAAAAATATCAACGGTTGACGTACAGGTTCAGAATTTCTGGAATATCGTTCAGACCGTAACCTGCGTCGTAACCGGAGAATAGGAAAAGGTTGATGGTTCGAGAAAGCCTCGCGCAGCCATTCTCATTATTAACCCATTGATTTATTCCTTTTTTTCTTGTAAGGGATATGAAAAACAAATTCCATATGAAAGGAGAGTTCAATGGTACGTGCGGCATTTATCGGCTGGCGGGGCATGGTCGGGTCGGTTCTCATGGACCGGATGATCGCGGAAAAGGATTTCAAGGGTTGCGAGCCCGTATTCTTCACGACCTCCCAGATCGGCGGGGGCGGGCCCCACAACGGGGG
>CAYSMV010000449.1:0-1928 GCA_964432245.1 uncultured Desulfobacterales bacterium | reverse complement strand
AACGTTTTTTCCCATAGAAAGGGCACAAACCACTTGATTTGATTTGTTTGATATAATAAGTAGACTAGGGCAGAATAAATGGCCATAAACGTGCTAATAATAATGTTCGAGAGGAATGATTAAAATATGCTTCAGTTCATGCGCCAAAGGGCATCGTCATGGATGATTAAGGCTGTATTGTCTGTTATTGTTCTGACTTTTGTTTTTGTGGGGGTCGGCAATTTTCGTGATCGCAATGAAGTCACAGCAGCCACGGTCAACGGGGAAAAGATCAGTTTCACACAATTTCAGGACAGATATTACGTACTTTTAGATAATGTCCGGCAGCAATTCGGCGACCAAATAAATGATGAGTTTCTGGATATGCTGAATTTGAAAGAACGGGCGTTGGATCAACTGATTTCGGAAGCGCTTCTTCTTCAGAAAGCCAGGGAACTGGGGTTCGCGGTGTCCGATGAGGAATTGTCGACAAGCATCAGACAAATGAGTGCTTTTAAGAGAAACGGCAGCTTTAACAGGAGGGTTTACGACAGTCTGTTGCAGCACAACCGGATGACGCCGGAGATGTTCGAACAGCAGCAAAGAAGAGACATGCTGACGCAGAAGATAAGGCAGTTGATTACGGACAGCGTCAAAGTGTCCGAAGATGAAGCCCGCCGCTGGTTTGACTGGGAAAACGCTGAAGTAAAGATAAAATTGGCCGCGTTTAAGCCAGAAGGCTTTTCTGCGATCAAGCCTTCGGAAGAAGCATTGAAACGCTATTTTGATGAAAACAAGGAAAAATACAAAACCGAGGAAAAATTGCAGGCTGCTTATATCCGTTTTGATCCTGATGATTTTACCTCCAGGGTGACCGTGGATGATGCTGAAATTCAACAGTATTATGAAGACAACCTGGATGCCTACCGGACTGAAAAAACAGTAGCAGCCAGCCATATTCTGCTTAAGGTGGCCAAAGACGCTCCGGAAGCAACGGTTTCGGCCAGACAGGCGGAAGCCATGAAAATCTACGACATGGTAACATCCGGTCAGGATTTCGCGGCCTGCGCCAGGCAATACTCCGATGATTCCACCAGCGGCCCTGAGGGTGGAGCATTAGGCGTTTTTAAAAAGCAGGATCTGGTCGCTCCTTTTGCCGAGCAGGCTTTTTCCATGAAGGCCGGCGAGATCAGCCGACCCGTGCGGACCCGGTTTGGATGGCATATTATCAGGGTCGATAAGGTCAATGACGCCATGGTAACGCCGCTGTCTCAGGTTAAGGGCGATATTAAGAAACTGCTGGCGCTGAAGAAGGCCCGGGACACGGCGTACGAAGAAGCCTTGCGCGTATTTGACGCGGCCATAAACGAAAACAGCGTTAAAAAAGCGGCAGAGATGTTTGAACTGGCCGCGCAGAGCACCCCCTTGTTTTCGCGAACCGATAAGCTGGAAGGAATTTCCGGAAGCGCTGAATTCATCCGGCTGGCTTTTGATCTGTTTGAAGAAGAGATCAGCGACGTGGTGGAGGTGGGGGGCAGTTATTATTTGTTTCAGGTGAATCAGCGACTGGCGCCGGAGGTACCCGAACTGGCGGCGGTGCGGGAACGGGTGCGGGATGATCTGATCGCGAGGATGCGTGATGAAAAAGCGCAAGAAGAAGCCGAAACATTTTTGAAAATGTTGCAGGAAGGGATCGCGATCGATGAGGCGGCCAAAAAATTCCGGCCGGAGCTGATAATAACCGATTATTTCGGACGCCGGAAGCCAGTACCGGAAATCGGCCACGAACCTGAAATTCCGCAAGAGGCATTTCTGCTGACGTCGGATAATCGTGTCTCCCGCAAGGTGGTTGACGGGCAGGAAGGATATTATGTGATTTACCTGGAGGATCGGAGGAGTCCGGCGGCTGACGCCTTTGCCGTCGAAAAAGATAAAATAACCGCGCAGCT
>CAYSMV010000448.1:0-4296 GCA_964432245.1 uncultured Desulfobacterales bacterium | reverse complement strand
ATGCTTGTAAAGCTGGTTGATGATGACTTCCGCGAACTGGTTTTTCTTCAGCCCGATTGCGATGCGCATGCCGTCCTTGTCGGACTCATCCCTGACATAGCGGATGCCGTCGATGACTTTTTCCTTAGCCAGATCCGCGATCTTTTCAATCAGTGTGGCTTTATTGACCTGGTAGGGCAGTTCGTCGACCACGATGGTCTCGTCGTTTCCTCTGGCGTCTTTTTCAACCGTGATCCGGCCGCGGATTTTGATGCTGCCCCGGCCGGTGGCATAGGCTTCGCGAATTCCTTCATCACCGTGGATAACGCCGTAAGTCGGAAAATCCGGACCGGGGATATATTGCAGCAGCTTTTCCGTGGTTATATCCGGGTTGTCGATAACCGCCGTCAGGGCGTTGCATACTTCGCTCAGATTGTGGGGCGGAACATTGGTGGCCATGCCCACGGCGATGCCGGCGGAGCCGTTGATCAGCAGCGCCGGAATCTTTGACGGCAAGACAGCCGGCTCCATCAGGCTTTCATCGTAGTTGGGTGAAAAATCAACGGTTTCCTTGTCGATGTCCTGCAGCATCTGGTGCGACAGCCTGGCCATGCGCACCTCGGTATACCGCATGGCCGCCGGAGAGTCGCCGTCAATGGAGCCGAAGTTTCCCTGCCCGTCCACCAGTTGATAGCGCATGGAGAAATCTTGGGCCATTCGGACAATGGTGTCGTACACGGCGGCATCGCCATGGGGATGATATTTACCGATGACGTCGCCGACTACGCGGGCGGATTTTTTATAAGGTTTGTTCCAGTCGTTTTTCAACTCATGCATGGCGAACAAAACGCGCCGGTGGACCGGCTTCAGGCCGTCACGGACATCCGGCAGGGCCCTGCCGATAATCACGCTCATGGCGTAATCCAGATAGGAGCGCTCCATCTCTTTTTTGATGCTTATCTCTTCGTGGCGAATTTCGGTGTCTTCCATTGGTGTCTACCTCTATTCCTGAAGCAAATGCCTTGCATAAAATAACGACGGGTGGCCGGGTTTAAGCCGCCGTCTGAATGTCTAATCATCCGGCGGCGCTATGTATCGGCTCGGCAACAGCGCGGAATCAGCGGCCTACAAAACCGCCGGCCGCGATCAACAGAATGAACTCATAAGTAAAAACCGCGGTGTAATTTTCCATGAAATGAAATACGATACCGCCGCCGATAATGGCGGGCACGCCGAAAAAAATCAAAATACCGATGATTCTCGGAATAGTCATGGTTGTTCTCCTTCAATAACAAAAGCAAATTGATGTATGGTTACGTTAAAAAAATCGGTTTTTATTCTTTCTATTTTTCAATGACCATGGCCATACCCATGCCACCGCCAATGCACATGGTCACCAGAGCGGTCTGATAGCCATTCCGCTTCATTTGATGGATGGCCGTGACGGTCTGCCGCGCGCCCGTGCAGCCGATGGGGTGGCCCAGAGAAATACCGCTGCCCAACGGGTTCGGCTTTTCGGTATCCAGGCCGAGTTCACGCATGCAGGCAATGGCCTGGGAAGCGAACGCCTCGTTAAGCTCTATCAGGTCAAAATCCTTGATGGTCATATGAACGGCCTGGAGTACTTTTCTGACGGCCGGGATAGGGCCAAGACCCATGTAGGCCGGATCGACGCCACCGGAGGCAAACCCTTTGATTACGGCCATGGGCTCCATGCCCAGGTCTCTGGCTTTATCCGCGCTCATCAGCAGTACCGCCGCGGCCGCGTCATTAATCCCGGAGGCGTTACCGGCCGTGACCGTGCCGTTTTTATCAAAAGCCGGGCTCAGCTTTTCCATTTTCTCCATGCTGGTTTCCATGGGCCGCTCGTCGACTTCAAAAACGGTTTCCCCCTTTTTGCTCTTAATGGAAACCGGCGTGATTTCTTCCGCGAAAATGCCGTCTTTAATGGCCTGCCGGGCGCGGGTATGACTCAAAACGCCCAATTCATCCTGTTCCTTCCGGTTGATATCATATTTTCGGGCGATGTTTTCGGCCGTCATGCCCATGTGGTAACCATAAAAAATTTCATAGAGCCCGTCAAAAACCATCAGGTCGTAAATTTCCCCAGTCCCGGTCAGCTCCATGCGATGGCCCCATCTGGCCTTTGGCAGGGCCAGAGGGGCCTGGCTCATGTTTTCGTGTCCGCCGGCGATGATGATATCCGCTTCTCCGGCCATGATGGCGGTCGCCGCCGTGGTGATGGCCTTAAGACCCGAACCGCAGATTTTATTGACGGTCATGGCCGGGGTCTCCTTGGGCAACCCGGCCCGGATCATGGCCTGACGGGTGGTGTTCTGGCCCTGGCAGGCCTGAAGCACGTTACCCATAACGACCTCATCGATGACCACCGGGGTGGCGCTGTCGTCCCAGTCATAGGCTTTTTTTTCGATTTCGATCAGTCCCTCGTTTTTCAGGCTGTCCGGCGCGGCCTGGGCCATCAAGTCGCTCTTGACGGGCCTCAGACCCGCTCTCTTGAGCAGCGCTTTCATGACGATGGCGCTCATGTCAACCACGGAAACGGTTTTCAGGGAACCGCCGAAAGCGCCGATAGCGGTCCTGACGCCATTTACGATAACAACTTCCTTCATCGGTATTCTCCTTATTTCTCTTTATCGATGGTGCTTTTCAAAAAGAGTTCATCAAGTTGCGTCTGGTCTATTGAAGACGGCGCGTCCGTCAAAACACAGGACGCTTTCTGGGTTTTGGGAAAGGCGATGACGTTTCGAATGGAATCCTCGCCGCGGAGCATCATGATCAGCCGGTCGAAACCCAGGGCCATGCCGCCGTGGGGCGGCGCACCCGAAGAGAGCGCCTTTAAAAGAAAGCCGAATTTCTGTTGATACTCGTCCGGCTTCATGCCCAGGGCGGAGAACATGCGTTCCTGCAATTGCCGGTCGTGAATACGGATGCTGCCGCCGCCGATTTCGGTTCCGTTCAGCACCAGGTCATAGGCCCGGGAACGGACCGCTTCGGGATTCATCTCCAGTTTGTCCATGTCTTCCGGGTGCGGGGAGGTGAAAGGATGATGCTTGGCCTGATACCGTTTTTCCGTTTCATCATATTCGAAAAAAGGAAAATCGGTTACCCAGATAAAGTCCATTTTATTTTTATCGATCAGGCCCATCTTTTCAGCCACATGATTTCTTAAATTACCCAGAGCGTCATTGACGATGTTGGCCCGGTCAGCGCCGAAGAGGACGACATCGCCGGTTGCCATGGAGAGTCTTTCGGTCATCGCGGCTTTTTCCTGATCGGTAAAATATTTCGCGATCGGCGATTGCCAGCCGTCTTCCCTGACCTTGACCCAGGCCAGGCCCTTGGCCCTGTAAATGGACACAAAGCCGCCAAAATCGTCAAGTTCCTTGCGGGTGAATCTGGAGCCGCCTTTCACGTTTAATGCCTTGACGATGCCTTCTTTTTTGATCGCATCCGTAAAAACCTTGAACTGGCTGCCGGCCACGATATCCGAAACGTCGTGCAGTTCGAGCTCGAATCTCAGATCCGGCTTGTCCAGCCCGTAAGCGGCCATGGCCGCGTCATAGGTCATGCGCTTGAACGGCGGCTTAATATCGGCGCCGGTGACTTTCTTTACGATGGTGGAGACCAGACCTTCGGCCACGGCCATGATGTCCTCTTCGCCGATAAATGACATCTCCATGTCGATCTGGGTGAATTCAGGCTGGCGGTCGGCCCGCAGGTCCTCATCCCGGAAACATTTGACGATCTGATAATACCGGTCAAAACCGGCGATCATCAAAAGCTGTTTGAAAAGCTGGGGCGACTGCGGCAAAGCGTAAAAATTGCCGGGATTGACGCGGCTGGGAACCAGGTAATCCCTGGCGCCTTCCGGCGTGTTGCGCGTCAGAAAAGGGGTCTCTATGTCCAGAAAACCGTTGGCATCCAGATATTGACGGGCGGCCATGGCCGCCTGATAACGGGCGATAAGATTGCGCTGCATGCCGGGCCGGCGCAGGTCGATGTGACGGTTCAACAACCGGACGTTTTCCGAGACGTCTATCCTGTCTTCTATCATGAACGGAGGGGTCTCGGCGGTATTTAAGATCCGCAGTTCGTCCACCATCACTTCGATCCCGCCGGTGGCCAGGTTGGGATTAATCATGTCCTGGGGACGGGCGGCCACAATTCCTCTGACAACGATAACATATTCGTTTCTTATGGCATGGGCTTTTTCATGAACGGCGGGGCTCCGGTCCGGGGTGAACACAACCTGCGTGAGGGCGAAACGGGCCCCTTAAACCCCCAAAAAAAAACCCC
>CAYSMV010000447.1:0-3062 GCA_964432245.1 uncultured Desulfobacterales bacterium | reverse complement strand
TGCCGTTAATGACCAGCCATCCGGCATCGGATCCGCAGGTGCCGAAGCCGTCCGTGTCACCCCAGCTCAACTGGTCGAACGAGATCGTGGTGGTGGTGGTGCCGCCGAAGCCGATGGTCACGCCGGCCTGGCCGGTGACGTCGCCCAGATCATTGCCCGACATTTTTTCCAGCGCCAGAGCCGACATCGGAAGCGCCAGTAACGTAACAATTAAAAACAGCAATCCAAATTTTTTCATTTTTTTCCCCTTTCTGTTTGTTGCGTTTATGAAACATAAAAAAGCAGTACTAATCTTAACTAATTGGTCTTTTCAGGGATTAACGCTAATGGACCCAGATAAAAGCTTGGCTTGTCAAACCTCGCTCCTTGCTTCTCAAGTCAATATCAAGTCCTTTCATCTCCATCCAGCCGATATCTTCCATGCTGGACACGGCCTCATTGGGGTTATCCGTCAGGCAGATATTAACGGTATCAGGAGTGTCAAGCGTGATATCGACATCGCTCAGGGTGAAAGTCAGAAAAGGAGTGCTCTTGGGGATGGCGATTCCATTATAGGCGCCGGTTCCGGCCGGATGACAGGTGGTAGTGGCACCCGTGACGCCAACATCAAGGTCGACTTGTGCTCCCGCCGGGACCGAGAAACTCAACGAACCGGTGTTGCCGAGAGACTCGCCGACAAGCACCAGCCAGCCGGGGTGTTGGTCTGTAGTATATGATGCTCCAGCTCCCCAGCCGTCCTTATCTCCAAACGTTATGGAATTGAACGTGGCTTTTACGGTAAAATCGCTGCTAAACCCCATGGTAATTCCGGTTTTACCGGTAAGCTCGCCCAGTTCGGATTCCGTCAGGGCGTCCATTCCCCAGCACGGAGACAGGAATAACAGCGCCATTCCCATCAGCCCAGCAATCAATCTCGCCTTAATTCCTCGTCTTTTACCTTTCATCCCTGTAATGCCTGTTTTTTGGCGTTTCCTATCCCTGTTGACAATTAGTGCGCCCAGATGTAGAGCGTGTCAGGCGTTCCGGCGTCGACCGACAGGTTCGCCAGATTCAGGAGACCGAGGGTGGAATCCATTGATCCCGCGGCGGTACCCAGACAGATGCCTAGGGTTTCCGGGGTGTCGATCGAGAGCTTCACCGTCGGCAGGCCGACCGCTATAAAGGTCGTGCCCGAAGTGGGAATCACGACGGCATCGGCGCCCGGGGAGCAGTCGGCTGCTGTGGTGGTACCGACATCCAGGGTCAAAAGCTGGCCGTCTGCGATAATCTGGTCGATGGTGATCGTGCCGTTAATGACCAGCCATCCGGCATCGGATCCGCAGGTGCCGAAGCCGTCCGTGTCACCCCAGCTCAACTGGTCGAATGAGGTCGTGGTGGTGGTGGTGCCGCCGAAGCCGATGGTCACGCCGGCCTGGCCTGACACGCCTTCCAGCTCGGAATTGGTGACGGCGTCCATGGCCATGACTGACAAGGGCAGGGCCAGCATAATTACTAAAGCAAAAATTAACTTCTTCATTTTTCCCTCCAAATTGGTTGAGTCTTGTTTAACTGCTGATTGTTGCCGAACCTACAATTTCCAAAACAAACTACCTTTGTTCCTGGTTTTGCCTCTGGAACCGGCAGTTTCCCGCCCCATGAAGAAAAAGGGAGCGAGACAATATCAGCTTATTTTTTCCCCCTATCACCCCCTTTCACAAACGTAAACGCTGTTTATGCGTATACGTCAAAAATTGTTTCTCTTTTTACCATCGATTTGTCTGCTTTGTCAATAATTTTTTTTATTTTTTTTTCTGCCTGATGTTGTGTCTCAGGCGCCTTCTTATCATTCCCCAAAAAGATAAGACCCCGGCCCGCTGGTATTTTTTGGTTTTTAAATATAAACGTTTGAAAAATATAGACTTATCGATTTACCAGGCTTTTGAAATCACCCGTGTCGCGGATATTTTTCAGATCCGGATCGGTTTTCATGTAATTCCAGCGATCATATCCCGTTTCCACGGCTTTTTTCAGATGGGTGAGGGCCTCCTTTTTTTTGTTCCGCAGGGCATAAACACAGGCCAGGTTGTAATGAACCGACGGGCTTTCCGGCATCAGGCCGGCCAGGCTGGTCAAAGCTTCTGTTGCCGCGGCGTAATCTTTCTGGATTATCAGTATGGCCGCCAGGTTGTTTAATGCCAGGACAGGGTTGGGGGAAAACCGGACCGCCTGCTGTAAATGATGCCGGGCGCTTTTAAGGTCGTTTTTCCGGAAATAGGCCGTGCCCAGGTTGAAGTGCGTGTTGGCGTCATGAGGACTGTGGCGGAGCGCCTGGTGAAAAAGATCTATGGCGCGTTTCATCTCTCCGTTTTTCATCGTGGCCAGTCCCAGATTATTATAATGTTCGCATTCAGGAGCGATTGCGATGGCCCGGTTTAAATGGGCCGCGGCCTGCTCTGTTTTTCCTGCCACCAGCAGGGATTCCCCCAGGTTGTTGTGGACGGTTGTGTCATTCGGGGCTTTGGCGGCATTGTCGCTCCAGAAGCGGATGGCATTCTGCCAGACCGTGTTGCGCTGCCGGGTCTGAACGCCGCAGACAGCGATAAGAACGCAGAGGATTACGAAGGATATCCCGCGTGTTTTCGGCGGTTTCATGGATAGCGAGGTCAGGGCGACAAACGGAAAGACCGACGGCAGATAGGTCCGGTGTTCAAAAATAAGCGCCAGCCCGAATACCGAGGATTCGATGATCAGGTTACCCAGGAACCAGAAGATCGCGAACGAGAGCAGTCGCTGTTTGCCGGCCAGCATGATGCCGCCGATAATCAGGGCAAAGATTCCCAGGATGCCCGCGAGCGATGCCAATGGATCGAAAATCGAAGTAAAGGCCGGAAAATCGTAGATCAGGGCCAGCCGGCCCGGATATGGAAACAGCAGCAGGGAGATATAATAGATTATCACCGCCGGTTCGGTCAGCAGGCGCTGGGCCGGGGTGAAGTTTTGCTTTTCCTCATATAATTTTAATATTTTTTCTATCGGGCTGGCGCCGAGATAAAGAACGGCTACTATCAGGAGAGTCAGTGCCG
>CAYSMV010000446.1:0-7431 GCA_964432245.1 uncultured Desulfobacterales bacterium | reverse complement strand
ACGTACTGCTAAGTACGCTGCATTCCTCAGGATTTGCGCGCCTTGATCTTGAACTTTTTACTTTGCCATCCAAATTATGACTTTTTACGAGTGCATCAGATCTGTTCAAGACTGGATTGTCCGGTCAAGCCGGACAATGACACCTTTGCCCCCGGTCAAGCCGGACAATGACCTTGTTTCTACCTCTTCACCAGCCACCCGTTCAAAAACGGCTCTAAAATCAACCGGGAAATTCCGAACAAGGATGAGGCACGGACAAAAAGCCCGATCAAATGTAAAAATCGTCCCGGAAAAGAGACCGGCAAGATAATTGGCTATATTTAACCAACACTGGCTGTTCTTAGCCAACTTCCAGACTCTTCCTCAACCACCCGACCCCCCCCTAATACCTAATATCCTAACACTCTAAAACCCTTACCATCTTTTCCGCAGTTCCACCCACAACGCGGCCGGCTCTCCCTCGATCAGGCTGTAGGTCCCGGGCGTATCATATTCCTGGTCCATCAGGTTTCGCACGGTCACCTCTAAATCCAGGCCGGGACAAACGATATCGCGAACGGTCGCGCTCGCGTCCATAAGCCAGACGCCGGAAACCGAACGGATCTCGGCGCCGCGGGGGAAGATCAGATCCCTTGAGCCCACATAACCAAAACGCAGGAAAAGCGACACCCTCTCCGCCGGCCGCCAGGTAGCGCTGAAGTTAAACAACGAGTCCGCACCGAAATCATAGGGATATTCCAGGTCCGTGTAGTGTTTTACCAGGGTGCCGTCCGGCCGGAGATAGGAATAATCGTTCCAATGGTAAGTCTCGTCAGGCCCGTCGTTATTAAAAAGAGTAAAGTTGGCCGCCAGATCCAGGCTGTCAAAGGGAGAATAAGTTCCCTCGATTTCCACGCCCTGAATGTCCTGCCGGTTTGAGAGCGAAAGCCCGGCGTAAGGATCCTCCCGGAAGTGGTCTTCGATGCGGTTGATAAAACCGCACAGGCTCAGGCTCGCCCGGGGACAGGGACGCCAGGAAACCTGGAGGCTCGTGGTTTCGATCTCCTCCGAGTCGGGAGAGTGCCCCTTCAGGAGCTGCCGGGCAAAAGGCGTCCGGTAGGCGACCCCGTAAAGAAGCTTGGCCATCCACCGCGAATCCGGGGACCAGACGGCGCCGACATTGTAGCTCAGATAATCCTCGTACTTATCGTGGGAATCGTTTCGCACACCGGCCCAGAGATCCAGGTTGCCGACTTTATGATTGTACTGCCCGAAGATCGACCAGAGCGCGTCGTTATAATCATCCTCAATAAGTCCCGGCGCCAGGTCTTGGTTTCCCTCGCCCAGATAATCAGGCAGATAGCCGTCCCAGACCGGGGCGTCATCCACCCGCTTGCTTCGGTAGGAAAAACCGCCGGTAAAAAGGCCCCGGCCGGAGAACAGGGATCGGTCGTAAATGACCTCGCCGTAGGCGGTCTCTTCTTCCTGCTCCAGGTCTCTGCCGATGATCTTGTATTCGGGATCCAGAAAAGTGTAAGTGCCCGTAAACCTTATGGCCGAAAAACAATCCAGATCCTTTTTCGCCTCCAGCTTGATAAAACCGAACTGGTCACCGCGGCTCTCCCGCCAGGAAATATCCTCCTCAGGCGAAGACATGACAAACTTTCTCGTGTAATCATGAAACCGGCCGGAAACGCTGACGTTCTCCCCGTAGGAAAAATTGCCGGAAATCTCCAGGTAATGAGAATCGCCGGGATGTTCTCTGCCATACCTGTCTTCGGGCAGAAACGCCGTGACGTCGTCGCGCCAGAAACGAACGATATCGCTGCCGGTGTCGCATTCTTCCCCTTCCCGGCCGCTGACCGACAGAAAGGCGTTCCATTTCCCCGCGTCGTGCCCGATATTGGCGTAAAAAGAACGCTGATCCCAGGGGCTGACATAAATAAGACCGGTTTCCACCCCTTCCAGGTCCCTGCCTGTCATCGGCACCAGATTGACGATGCCGGCAAAAGCATCGGCCCCCCAGAGTACCGAACCCGGGCCGCGGAGGATCTCGATGCGTTTGATCGAGGCCAGGGAAAGCTCATTATCCAGCGGATGGATGGACTTGCTGGTATCAGACCCGGTAGGCACCGTATCATAAAGAAACAGAACCGAATCGGGAATGCCCCGCAGATAGGGCTGGGAACCCCACTCCTTGCCGGCCATGTAAAATCCGGGCTCCATCTCAAGGGCATGGCTCACGGTCTGAATGCCTTTTTCGCGAATTTCCGCCCGGGTAATCACGTTTGCCACGGCAGGAGCCTGCCAGGCGCTCTGCCGGCGCCTGGAGGCAATGGAAAGAACCTCCAGGTCCTCGCCGACAAACATCAGCAGGGTGTCATTGCTTCCGTCGCGGGCCTCTCCGCCTTCGGCCACCGCTTCTACCGGCGCCAGCAGAAAAAGCGAGAGGATAAAAACGATTAAAGGCGTATTGAAAAATCGATGATTCATTGCCGTATTAAGCATACCCTTGTTTAAAATTATTCGGGGAAAACCCGTGTTATTCCTCTTTTTTAACCTGATTTAAAAGCACCCTGAACTTGGCCCTGGTCAGCCCGAGGAACTTCGCCGCCGCCGTCTGATTGCCCTGGCAGGTCTCAAGCGCCTGCTTGACCATATCCTTTTCAACCTCTTCCAGCAATATCCCCCCCGGAGGCAGTTGAAAACCGGCCCGGCCGGCGGCCTGAGGCGGACCCGCCTCAAGAAAAGAGAGCGTCTCGGCGGTGATCTTTTTTGTGCCCCGCGCCAGGATCATGGCCCGCTCAACGGCATTGGAAAGTTCCCGGACATTCCCGGGCCAGGCGGACTGTTTGAGCACGCGCAATGCTCCACTCGAGAACTCCGTCCCGGCAACGCCCTCCTCCAGACGGCGCAGAAAATGACGGGCCAGCAGAATAACGTCATCCCCGCGCTCCCTGAGAGGAGGGAGATTTATCGGGAAGACATTGATACGAAAAAACAGATCTTCCCGGAATCTTCCCTTTTTGACGTTTTCATCAAGGCTCTGATTGGTGGCGCAGATAAAACGAATATCCACGGATATCTCTTCATTGCCGCCCACCCGCTGGATCTTCTTTTCCTGCAGGGCCCGCAGAAGCCTGGCCTGAGCCTCCAGGGAAAGATCGCCGATCTCGTCCAGAAAAAGGGTTCCCTTATCGGCGTATTCAAACTTGCCCAGGCTCCGCTGGACGGCCCCGGTAAACGAGCCTTTTTCATGGCCGAACAGCTCGGATTCCACCAGATTCGACGGTATGGCGGCGCAGTTCAAGGTAACGAATCGCTCCTTTTGGCGCGGGCTGATGTTATGGATATACCTGGCCAGGAGTTCTTTGCCTGTCCCGGATTCGCCTCCGATCATGACGGCGGCGTCGGTTTCAGCCACCATCGCGGCATGGTCCATGACCTTACTCATATTGGACGAGGCGTAAACGATTTCTTCACCCGCCGTCGCCTGACGAATTTCCTTCTTCAGATTCCTGTTCTCAGCTATGAGGCGCGACAGCCCGAGTGTTCTTTCCACGGTCAACAGGATACGATCCTCTTCAAAAGGCTTTGTTATGTAGTCGACGGCGCCCTGGCGCATGGCTTCAACGGCCGATTCCACGGTGGCATAGGCGGTGATAAACCCCCCCGCCGGGGGGATATCCATTTCCATGATTTTTTTCAGAAGTTTTATCCCATCCATCCGCGGCATCTTGATGTCCGTTATTATCATATCAAAAGGGGTGACGTTTACCCTGTCCAGAGCTTCCACGCCATCTCCCGCCTCTTCCACCTGATAACCCCTTCTGCCGAGCATAATGGAAAGAAGGTGCCTCATTTTTTCTTCATCGTCAACAATCAGTATCCGCGCCATAACCTGCCCTTGTTTCTTTCTATTCCTGCGACAAAGGTATTTCCACCCGGAACAGGGCGCCGCCCTCCGGACGGTTTTTTACACTGACAACACCGCCGTGGGCCTTGATCGCCCGGGAGGTATAGGCAAGTCCCAGACCGGCGCCCTTTGAACGCGTGGTAAAAAAAGGATTAAAAATCCTGTCCATATTTTCAGGGGCGATCCCTTCCCCGTTATCAGAAATTTCCGCCGCCCAGGAATTCTCCGCCCGGGTTGCGGTCACGTGCACCACGCAATCGTTTCCATTAACATCAAAGGCGTTTTTGATGATATTGTCGATGGCGCGGATAAGCAGATCGGGATCAGCCCGGGCATAGCAGACATCGGATGGAATCTCCGGTTCTATTCCACGGGTCGCTCCGGCTTTCTGAAATTCAAACCGGTTCACGATTTCCCTGAGCAAGGCGTTAAGATCGATCTGTTGAAATGAGGGGGATACGGGACGGGCAAACATCAGAAAATCTCCGATCAGACGATTCAGGCGCATAACCTCATCTTCGATATACGAGACAAGGGTATTGTCCTTAGGAATGGCAAAATCCCTTTTCAGGATATCAAGGGAACTCTTGATGATGCCCAGCGGGTTTTTGAACTCATGCGCGATCATCAGGGAAAACTCCCCCATTTCGGCCAGCGTCTTGTGCCGCCTCGTCTGTTCCCTGGCTGTTTCAAGTGATGTCCGGTGCCTTTCCAGGGAATCCAGCATGACATTAAACGCCACGGCCAGCTCTCTTGTTTCCGGCAAATTGCCCGGCTGCGCCCGGAAATTAAAACTGCCCCGGGCCACCCTCCCGGCCGCCCGGGCCAGGTCCTTTACCGGCGCCACCAGGGAACGGGAAATAAAATAAAAAACCAGGCCCGAAACAAAAGTCAACCCGGCCGCGATCAGGATAAAATAAAAAACCATCGTTTTCCACAACTCGTCAATGCCAGCGGTGCTGTATCTTAGCCGCACCTTTCCGATCAGGCGGTCCCGCGATTCTCCATCATAGTCGAAGGCCCTGCTTTCTTCCCGTGACGCGGTCAGAAAAACCGGCGTTTCCATGATCGGAAACCGCTGGGGCAATGTTTCAGGCGCCCTGACAAGTTCCCGGTTATGACTGTCGAGTATCACCACTCCGACCACGTCCCTTTCAGACAGCAGATTAACGGCCAGCCTCCGCAGCATGGCCCTGTCGTCAATTAATATGCCCAGTTCCGCGTTAAGCGCAATATACTTTGCCAGAAACGAAATATGTTCGACAAATCGTTTCTGGGCGAACTGATGGGTCAGGCTGATGCCTATATAGCTCAACGTAAAAGTGGTTACGCCGATAATCACGACCGTAGCTACAAGCACTCTTACGTGGATCCCCGGGTTTTTCATGGTCCTGCCTCTATGGGCGGCGGATTTTCTTCAGAAACGCCGATATCCAGCTTGTTGATCACCCGGAGGTTTTGCCAGACGCTGAAAACAGGAAGTTCTTTTTCGCATCCTTTTCCGGCCAGCACGTCGGCCGCCATACGGCCTGTCTGCGTTCCCAGTTCCTTGTAATCAAACACAAAGGCCAGAGCGGCGCCGCTTTCGTAAAAAAAACGGTTATAACCGATAACGGGTATTCCCCTGAACAGGGCTTCCTTGATGATGTACTGCACGATCTTTTCCGAAATGACCGTCTGATCCGGGATCAGCCACACAGCGTCGATATTTTTCCAGTTTTGTTTCAAAACAGCGGGAATATCCTTTTTTGACGACACCGGAAGCGGCACGATGTCCAGGTTGAGGAAAACGGCGTTATTCGCGGCCTCGTTAAAAAAATCGGCGTTATAGCAGGGGTCGTAAAGAAGGCCGAAACGTCTGACGGAGGGGAGCCCCAGAGCGAGCATCTCAATCTGCTTGCCGGCCGGAATATCCAGCGGAACGCCGCACGCGGCCAAAGCTTCTCCTGATGCTTCCGGTGGATTCAAAATCATGGAATAGAGCCAGGGAGCAGACCCCGGCAAAGCCTCTTCCGAAACCAGCTTGACGGCTTCGGGACCGATGGCGATGGAAAGATCGAATTTTTCTCCGGCCAGGCTTTCTATGAGAATGTTCCGGCTTTTCCCCTTGATCTTTTCAAGGGAGAAAACCTCGATTTTCGCGTTAGCGCTTTTCGCAAGAATCGCGCTGATGCCTTCCACGGCCTCAACGTACGGTCGGATATCCCGGGAAACCAGTACGGCCACCTTCGGCGCGCCGCCGTCCGTGCCAAGGGCGGGGAAAACCCCCGGCAGAAGAAGACAAGATACGATCAGAAGAAGTCGTTTCCAAAGCATACGCGGCATGCAGAATTTTAATCCCCTTTACCGGCAATCCGTAAGTCCGATTCTATTCTAATGAAGCCAGAGCGCCCTGCACCTTTCTTCTGAACTCTTCGCTGACGGCATCCACATCCTCCAGGCTGGTAATCACGTGGGGCGTAATCATGACAATTAGTTCCGACCTGGACTCATCCTGTTTTTCCGTTCCGGCCAGCCACCGGATGATCGGGATCTTTTTCAGCCAGGGCACGCCGGAAAACGCTTCTTTCTTTTCCTTGCTGATCAGCCCTCCGATAACGAGCGATTGATTATGTTTTACCGTTAAAGAGGTCAGTATTTTCTTTGTGTCAAAGGAGTAATAATCCTCGCCGGCCACCTTAATCAGGGAACCGATATTGCTGACCTCCTGACTGATGTCCATGGTGACCAGCCCGTATTCATTGATATGCGGCGTCACCTGGAGAATAACCCCGGTATTCCTGTATTCGACGTTGGTCTCCAGCACATTATCGCCGTCGGTCACATATGTATAGTTCGTGCTGGGTATGGGCACTTCCGTCGTCACGTCAATTTTGGCCTCTTTATTGTCGGAAGCCAGGACGCTGGGAGAGGATATAATCTGAAGTTTACTCTCGTCGGCCAGGGCGGAAAGCGTGACCTGCCATTTCTGGGACAGACCCAGGGCGTATTGAAGACCGGCGCCGCCGATAAGGGCTGAAAGAGATTTCTCATCGACCCCGGTCCAGTCATCTTTTTTAAAAGTCCATTCTATCCCCAGTTCCGTACCCTCGCCCAGGGCAACTTCGGCGATCATAACATCAATCAGCACCTGCCGCGGCGTTTTTCCCCATACCAGTATTCCCTTTCCGACTTTTCGTTCGTTCGCCTGTTTGCCGTCCAAATCGCCCCAGATTTTATTGGCCAGTTCTCTGACTTCCATGTCACGCTCTGAAACATTACCACCCGGATCATTGCTTTTTACCGGTTTCGGTCCGATGATCACTGCACCGTCATTCAGCAGTTGTTCTATTTTCTGCAGAACGGGCAAGGTCATGTAATTTTTATCCGGCAAAATCAGTACTTTGTAATGCTGACCATGCGGCAGCATCAGTTTCCCATCTTCCACCCTCAGGCGGTTCAGCAGGATGTCGGCATTGGTAACATCGTAGTCGTAACCTAAACCCAGTTCGGGTTTAAAATGTTTCGGTTTTTCGAAAAAAGGCGCTTCCTCCCCG
>CAYSMV010000445.1:0-5608 GCA_964432245.1 uncultured Desulfobacterales bacterium | reverse complement strand
CATTATGGCTCTTATGTATGTAGTCGCTCACACATGCATATTACGCCGCAAGCGGCGGGGAATACAACCCCAAGGGATTCAAAAAAATAGTTTGTCGATGCCCCCTGTTTGCCGGCGGTGGTAATCAGCACGAATAATGACGTCAAAACATAGAACAGATAAGGAGACTCCGCAAACACTCTCAGTCGTCTTTGTTTCAGAACGACGGCAGTCGATGCCAGAGACAACCCGGTAAGAAACCAGGCCAGCGGTTGTTTAAATATATGCCTGAAAAGAAGCAGAGCCTGGTCACAGGTTATGCCCTGCCTGAGCGCGTAAACGGTGGAAAACCAGAACCCGTCCCCCCACAGGAATGACGCGATCAGGATAAAGCCCGTTGAAAACAGCGCCATGAAAAACAAAAACCATAAAAATCGCCCCCGGTTTGAAAAAAACGCATAGAGCAGGCAAACCATGGCGGCTGAGATATAAGACTGTTTTGTCGCCAGGGCTAAAACACAGAAAAAAGCGGAAAACATAATCCGGCTTTTGGACCGGCTGCTATGGATCAAGACAACGGCCAGCGCGGAAAAAAACAAGGCCATGGGATCGTTTTTCAGAAAAGCGGTGTTGCTGATCACCGGCCGGAAGGAGAAGAAAACGCCGGCGGCGATAACCGGCAGCAGGCGGATGGAATTTCTCCTGTTGACGAAAAACAGCGCCAGGGCGGCCAAAAACATGGCCGTCATGGAAACGATGCGGCCGAAGAAAAAAGGATTCTCTCCGGAAACCGGGAAAATGGCCGCGGCATAATGATAAAGCGGCGTATACAGCGTGATGATAAAAGGCCTGTCGGCGTAAATATCGGGGCTGTAAGGATTCTCTCCGGCCCTGATAAGCTTGATCGTGCTTAAATTGGGAGATTCATAAACAAGATCGAACGGAAACCCGAGTTGATCATCAATAACGCCGAAGAGCCTCAGCATGAAAAGAGAAACGACAAATAGATATAAAAAAACATAGACGCCGACTCTGGTTGATATGTCTGTCGCGCTGGTTTTCATAATCGCCGCCGTATCATCGATAAAAAGCGCTGACGGGTATGTCAAAAAACGCCATCCGTTTGTCAGCCGGTTTTGCCCCTTACCCGCGACCTTGACATCACCGGCTCTGCTTTCTATACTTCAAAAAGGTCGATATGGAATATCATCGCCCGCCTTCCGGCTAGTCCCTTCTTTTCCAGGTCAGGCGGGCAGGCGGATAAAATCACTATAACACAACTTCATTATGAATGCATCCGCTCAGAAAGCCCTGGAATCCATAGCAATCGGCGCCATTCTGACCTGTATCCTGACATGGGCGTCCAGGTCCTTCGGCCTCACCTGGGATGAAACCTCATATTTCAAATTTTCCGACTCCATCCGCGACTGGTTTTTAAACCATCGCTCTTTTGACCCGGAAATCATCGCGGCCTACTGGGGTTACAGCGGCTATCACAACCCCCATCCGCCCTTCCTGAAAATCGTCAACGCCTTTCTGTCCCCTTTGTTTACCGGCCTTATCGGGTTTCCCGCGGGCTACCGCGTGGCCAATATCCTCTATATATCGGGCTGCGCGGCCCTGACCTGGCGCCTGCTGCGATCATCGTTTTCCGGCCCGACGACGCTGGCGGCGATCGGTTTTATCTGCCTTCAGCCCCGGGTGTTCGGGCATCTGATGGTCGCCGCCACCGACTCACCCATAGCCATGAGCTGGCTGGCGTTAACGCTCATCGCCTGGCGACTTAACCGGACCCCGGTTACCGCGCATCGCCCGGTTTTACGAATGCTGCTGTTCGCGGTTCTGGCCGTGGCCGGCGCCACCAAAATCACCGGGTTCATGGCGGTGATTCCCCTGGCCGTCTATTTTCTTATTCAGAAAAATTTCCGGGAATGCTGGTGGCTGGTCCGAGCCTCTCTCTTTGCTCTCTTCTTTGTCGTTCTTGTCTCTCCAGACCAGTGGGCTCATCCTCTGACCGCCATCGGCCATTACCTGACCTATCCGTTTCTCCGTACCCGGGAAGCCGTCAGCTCTTTTTATCTCGGCCGCATTTATACCTTTTACCTGCCCTGGCACTATTTTCCGGTGATGACAGCGGTCACCTACCCGGTCATCTTATTCGTTCTCCTGAGCGGATGGATATACATCCGCAAGGTCGAAAATAACGGCCTTCTTTCGGCCGTACTCATTCCCTTCGGATTCTGGCTGGTCATCGCCCATCTGCCGACCACGCCCAGGCATGACGGCATCCGCCAGTTCTTGACCGTCTACCCCTTGCTGGGGCTGCTCTCCTGGTTCGGCCTCCTGGGCTGGCAATGGCGCCTGCGACAGGCAAACCGTTTGCCGGCCAGGCGCCTGTTGCAAATAATTTTCATACCGGTTATCCTGATGATACTGGCGTACGGTACAATCCGCTGCCATCCCTTTGAGTTAAGTTATTACAACGCCCTGATCGGCGGCATCAAGGGAGCGGAAAAAAAAGGGCTGGAAATGTCCTATTACCTGGAAGCGATCCATCCGGATTTTATTCGACGCCTGAATCCATATCTGGACAACGGCAAATCAATATATATCATGCCGCCGTGGCGGCTGTTACTGGAACAGTATTCCCGGCATGGACTGCTGACCGGAGACTACAGTATATCTAAAATCGGCGCCGGAGTCCGGCCGGACTATTTGCTCATCCTGAGGCGGCGGGGATACGTGGATGACGAATTGTACAAAAGCGTCAAGCCCCTGATGGAAGTCACCTGGAGAGGCGTGTCGCTGGTCAGGTTCTGCGAGTCAAACCCGGTCAACCGCGGGACTCGCGACGGAACGTAAAAAAGCCGGCGAAAACCGGCAAGGCTTCCGTAACAAAAAAATGTAAATAGACATTGCTATGAAAGACATAAAAATCGCCATCGTCATCCCGGTATATAATGACTGGGAAAACCTGCCGGCTCTTTTTGAACGCCTGGAGCGGTCCCTGTCCGACAGGTGCGGAGAAGTCGGCATTTTCGTCGTGAATGACTGCTCTTCGGCGGATCCCTTTGCGTTCATTCAGGAATGCCGCCGGCGTTCATTTACCGCCATCTCCCGGGTCGTGCAGATTACGCTCAACCGGAACATGGGGCACCAGGGGGCGATTGTGATAGGTATCTGCCATGTATTAAAACAGGAGCGGGTGGACGGCATCGTTATCATGGACGCGGACGGCGAAGACAGACCCGAAGACATCAGTTTATTAATAGAAATGATGGAAAAAACAAAGCGACGCGCCATGGTTTTCGCCAGCCGCCGGAAACGAAAGGAAAATATCTTTTTCAGGTCCATGTATCTTCTTTTTAAAATCCTGCACTATTTTTTAACCGGCCAGACCATGAATTTTGGAAATTTTTCCGTTATTCCCGGAGAGCTCGCGGAATCGCTCATATCCTTTCATGAATTATGGAATCATTATCCGGCCGCGGCCGTTAATTCAAAATTGCCGCTGGTCAAGGTCCCCTGTGACAGGGGACGGCGAATCGCCGGAAAATCCAAAATGTCCGTCACCTCCCTGCTTCTGCATGGGCTGGGAAGCATCGCCGTATTCGCGCCTGTCGTGGGCACCCGCATGCTGCTTATTTTTTCGGGATTCAGCCTGCTTTTTTTCGCCGGCATCCTGTGCATTTTCGGCATCAAATTTTTCACGGACCTGGCCATTCCGGGATGGGCGACCTACACCACCGGTATCTTAGGGCTTTTAATCTTCCAGTCCTTAAGCCTCTCTCTTCTTTTCGTGTTTTTTATCTTAAACGGCAAAAATCCTTCCCAATCCGTGCCGAAACAGAATTATCACCTCTTTATCGAACGCAGCGAAAAAATCTGGGATTGTGATGGAAGCGTTTAGATATCCGGGAACCGAGCTTGATCTCTTCAGCCTGGCCATCAACTGGAAACGATACTGGGCATCCCTCGTTTCTCCCTACGTCGGCGGCCGTGTCCTGGAAGTCGGCGCGGGAGCCGGTAATAATACAGATTTGATGCAGTCAATGTGCCGGGACATGTTTACTGCCTGGACATGCCTGGAGCCAGATCTTGACCTGATCGATCGGTTAAAACGGAAAATCGATCCGGAAAAACCAAAGGCCGTGGTCGACGTGGTCCACGGAAGTGTTGCCGACCTCCCCCGATCGCCGGTTTATGACACGATCCTGTACATCGATGTGCTGGAACATATTAAAGACGACAAAACTGAGCTTCAGACCGCCGCGGAATTGCTTTCGATAAATGGTCATATCATCGTGCTTTCACCGGCCCATGCTTTTCTCTATTCGGAATTCGACCGTTGGATCGGACATTTCCGCCGTTACACGATCGGCGACCTGAAACAACTGACACCCGGGGGCTGCGAGCCGGTTTTATCCCGTTATGTGGATTCCGCGGGCATGCTTGTCTCTCTGGCCAATCGCGTGCTGTTACGTCAGTCCTTGCCCACTTCCGGCCAGATTATGATATGGGACCGCTTTTTCATCCCGGTTTCGCGTCTGCTGGATGTGCTGACCTTGGGCAAACTGGGGAAATCACTGCTGATGGTATGGAAAAAATCAACGCTTTCTGATAAAAAAGCCGGCTCATGAAACTGATCAAAGAACCCGAGCAACCGATTGGCTGCGAACTCTGCCGGCACTATCTTTTCCGGCCGGAAGAACGCTTCCCCCATGGCTGCCGGGCCATGCAATATGTCGGAAAATACCCGGCCGCCGAAACGGTGCTGAATGCCGATGACGGCCCCTGTCCCCTGTTTGAGCCCCTGACGAGACTGCCGTCATGACCCTGAAAGTCAATGAAATATTTTACAGCCTTCAGGGAGAATCCCTTTACACCGGTCTGGCCTGCGCCTTTGTGCGGCTGACCGGATGCAACCTCCGCTGCGCCTGGTGCGACACCCGCTACGCTTACGAGGGAGGCAAAGACATGGCGCTGGCCGAAATCATCGACAAAATAGCATCCTTCGGCTGTCCGCTGGTGGAGATCACCGGCGGCGAACCGCTCCTTCAGGAGCGCACCCCGGAGCTGGCCCGGGAACTGATCGGCCGCGGCTATCATGTCCTGGTGGAAACAAACGGCACCTTCGATATCAGCGGTCTGCCTGAGCCTTGCGTGAAAATCGTCGACATCAAATGCCCGGCCAGCGGCGAAAGCGGCAAACATCGCCGGGATATCCTGGAACATCTTACCGGCCGGGACCAGATGAAATTCGTCATCGCCGACAAAAACGATTATCATTTTGCCAAAGATTTCGCGCGGGGCGTCCGGAAAATACCGGCCGGCAACATTCTTTTCTCCCCGGCGAACGATATTCTGTCCCCGGCTTCTCTGGCAAAATGGATGCTGACAGACAGGCTGGAGGCGCGTCTGCATCTGCAACTGCACCGGATCATCTGGAAAGGGGAGGCCGGCCGATGAGTGCCGAAAAACCAAAAGCGGTGGTACTGTCAAGCGGCGGCATCGACTCCACCACGACCATGGCCATAGCGGCTTCCCGGGGGTACGCCCTCTACAGCCTCAGCTTTGATTACGGCCAGCGGCACCGGGCGGAGCTTGCGGCCGCGGCCCGGGCAGCCGA
>CAYSMV010000444.1:0-2076 GCA_964432245.1 uncultured Desulfobacterales bacterium | reverse complement strand
CCTGTTGGCGATGGCCGGCCTGACCGCCCTGATCATCATGATTCTCTTCACGGCCCGGAAAAACCGCCTGTCGGCCTTTGCCGTCTTATGGTTTCTCGGCAACCTGGCCATCGAATCCTCGATTATCGGTCTGGCGCCGATCTTCGAACACCGGACTTACCTGCCGTCGGTTTTTCTGATCTTAGCCGCGATCATCTGCCTGTCGCGGCGCGTAAAACCGGTATTCCCGGCAATCGGAATCATAAGCGCCCTCATCGCCTGTAATAGTTACTGGACTTACCAGCGGAACATCGCCTGGCAGAGCCGGGTATCGCTCTGGCAGGATGCCTGCGCCAAGGCGCCCGATTTGACGCGTCCCCGGAACGACTACGGCCTGGCGCTGGCCGAAGCAGGCGACCGGGAAGCGGCCGTCGCCGAATACGAAAAAGCCCTGGCCCTGCCTTCCGGCGAAAAAGCGCCGGTTTACAATAACCTGGGGACACTCCGCTATCAGGCCGGAGATGTCGCCGGAGCGAAGGAAATGTTCTCAAAAGCCATTGCGGCGCAGCCGACTTTTGCCAGGGCGTATACCAACCTGGGTATCATCATGGCCGAAAAGGGAAACCCTGCCGCGGCCATCAGCCTTCTTGAAACCGCCGTCAGCCTTGACCCCCGCGATTCAGAAGCGCATAACGCCCTGGGCAAAACCTGCTATGAAGCCGGACGGACGGAAGAAGCCGTACGGCATTGCCGGCGCGCCCTGGAGCTGGATCCGGAAAACGTCATGGCGGAAAACAACCTGGGCGCCATCCTGCTGGGAATGGACCAGGCCGTAAAAGCCCTGCCGCATCTGATCAGAACCCTTCAATTGTCGCCCGACCTTCCCGAAGCCAATATCAATATCGGCATCGCCTATAACAAGACGGGCAACCCCGTCATGGCGGTATTCTATCTTTTCCGCGCTGTTTTCCTGGCGCCGGACCATGCCGGCGCCCGCGCCGAACTCGGTCTCTTTCTGCTTCAGGAAGGCAAATATCCGGACGCGCGGACGCATCTTGAAAAAGCGCTGGCCCTGGCGCCCGATTTTTCCAAGGCGCGCCTGGGACTGGCGTCCGTTCTTGAAAAGCAGGGGCTGAAAAAAGAAGCCATCACCCAGTATCGACAGATTCTCAACGCGGATCCGGATAATGCTCAGGCCGGAAACCGTTTGCAAATACTCCTGGAGAAAAATGACGACAAGCATCATGAATAAGCTGATCGCGGCGGCCTGTCTGCTGCTGGCCGGCCTGCTGATTTACGCCAATAGCTTTTCGGCGCCGTTTGTGTTCGACGATCACGGCCTGGTCGTTGATAACCCGCGGATCATGACGGCCGATGTCACGTTGGAAACGATAAAAAACTTATGCCGGGAGCCTAGCCCCAACCGCCCCCTGGCCATGCTGACCTTTGCCGCGAACTACTGGATTCACAAATTTGACGTCTCCGGCTTTCACCTGGTCAATATCCTCATTCATGTTCTCAACGGCTGGCTGGTCTTCTGCCTGGCCCGGCAGACCCTGCGACAGAATGGCGTGGAAAAAGATCCGGCGGCGCTTCTCGCCGCCCTGGTCTGGCTGGCCATGCCGCTGCATACCCAGTCCGTGACCTATATCGTCCAGCGTATGACCAGCCTGGCGGCCCTGTTCTTCCTGCTCTCCCTGGTCTGTTATATTAAGGCCAGAGAGCTTCGAATCCGGGGCGCCGGGCTGAAAAGAACATGCTTCTGGTTCGCCGGCTGCGGCCTGAGCTTCCTGCTCGGCCTGGCCTGCAAGGAGACGGTAGTCATGCTGCCGGTGTTCATTTTTCTTTATGAGTGGTTGTTCTTTCAAAACCTGGATCGCGCCTGGCTGAAAAAACACTGGGTCTGGCCGGCGCTTGCCCTGGCGCTGGGCGGCCTTGTCGCCCTGCTCTATTTCAGCGGCCATCCCATGAAAATGATATCAGCCTCTTATAAAGGCCTGCCGTTCACGCCGACGCAGCGGCTGCTGACCCAGCCGCGGGTAATCCTCTATTACCTGTCGCTGCTGGCCTGGCCCCACCCGGACCGGCTTGTCCTGG
>CAYSMV010000443.1:0-1689 GCA_964432245.1 uncultured Desulfobacterales bacterium | reverse complement strand
GCTGTGCGCGGGGCGAACCGGTCAGCTGCTGAACCTGTCGGGGCTTGCCGAGGATTGCGGCATAACCCACAACACCGCCAGGTCCTGGATATCCATACTTGAGGCAAGCTATATTCTGTTTCTGCTTGCGCCGCATCACGTCAGTTTCAACAAACGGCTCATCAAAACGCCCAAGCTTTATTTCTACGATACCGGGCTGGCCGCCTGGCTTTTGTCCGTTCAGCACCCCGACCAGTTAAGCTTTCACCCGTTCAGGGGCGCGATTTTTGAATCGTACGTTATCAGCGAATTTTACAAGTCGCGGTACAACCAGGGTCGCATGCCGGTGCTTTATTTCTGGCGTGACCGCGGCGGTAACGAAATCGATCTGGTGGTGGAACAGGGCACAAGGCTTCGACCCGTGGAAATAAAGTCCGGCAAAACCATCAACCAGAACTATTTCAACGGCCTGCAAAAGTGGATGTCAATAGCAGGCAAAACCGGGATCGACCCCATGCTTATCTATGGCGGTGACTTCTCTTTGAAACAGAACGGGATTCAGATCACACCCTGGATGAACATCGGCGCGGAAGTTTTTTCCTGATAAGGGATTGTCGCCCATGATTGCCGGCCACCGGCATCCCTGTTATTTTCCTTGATTTCCGGCTCTGCATCGCAATACATTGACCGTTTTTTTCTCATCGCATACCATGGAGGGTAGCTTGAGCAAAACGGCGTTTCCCCTTTC
The DNA here is from genome assembly GCA_964432245.1 of uncultured Desulfobacterales bacterium. GTDB lineage: Bacteria > Desulfobacterota > Desulfobacteria > Desulfobacterales > Desulfosudaceae > JBFMDX01. Next base: position 962 of record CAYSMV010000443.1, on the reverse strand, counting down.
TGATAAAGTCCCTTACAAACGTCGCGCTACCATGAATCAGTGATTCTAAGAACCACCGTCAGATGAAGATTTTCAATACCGAAACGCGTCAGGGGTACGGCTACCGCGTGAGATCCGGCCAGGCCCGCCGGAAATGAAATGGAAACCGGGATCTCTCCGGTGATCGCGCCTTCACCGGCGCAGCGAACGCAGGCATAAGGCCCGATCCAGCCGATTCCGCCACAAGTCGGACAAACAGCCCTGGCGGGCACCATGATGCAAGTATTGCCGCCGCTTCTGGCCTGCTCCGGTGTCAGCGGAACCTCCAGCGTCAGATTTTCAATGCGCCCGGATTTTGGTTGTCCCAGGTTCGAGAAATTGCGCCACAACCAGTCAAAAACTTCATCATACGATGGCGTTAACGTTTCAAAAGACCGCATCGGCGAAATCTGGCCGAAATCCACCGGTGCCTGTTCCGGAATAAGGGGTTCCGCTTCAAAATATCGGGGGCGAACGGGACGGCTGCTTGGAATGGTGACGGCCGTTCTTTTTAATCGTTGTTCATACTGATTTCTTTTCTGGTCATCGCCCAAGACCGCATATGCTTCCTGAATCTCCAAAAAAGCATCACGGCTGCCTGAATAATGATCCGGATGAAACTCTTTGGACAGACGGCGGTAGGCCGACTTTATTTCCTCGGACGTGGAGTTTGACGCAATCCCGAGAATAGCGTAATAACTTTTTGCCATCCCGTCACCTCCTATGAACATCTTATTAGAATCAAGTCGATTGGTTCTATCTGGTCGCTTCTTGCATCTTCCAATCAAGCAGATCCAGATCGGCAAGACGGTTCTTTATTTTATCGAACCAGCCGGTGCCAGCCTGGCCGCTTTCGGTTGTTGCCTTAATTTCCTCTATTTCCTTTAAAAACACTTTTTCATAATCCTTGTCGGTTATGTAGCCCAAGGACGCGGCCATCTTGA
>CAYSMV010000442.1:0-2251 GCA_964432245.1 uncultured Desulfobacterales bacterium | reverse complement strand
CCTTGGACGCCCGTGGGAACGCCCTTAACTTGTTGAACTTAATGGGATCGGGACGCGGAAAGGCTCCGGATCGCGGCTCAAACAGGTTCTATTCCGCTTTAGAATCCGGTCGGGAATCGCCGGTGGTTTGGGCCAGAATTTTTTCGGCCGCAAGAAGGCCGGACATGATAACAGCCGACTGCCCGCCGCAGGGAAAGGTCCAGGCCCCGGCCAGAAACAGGTTGTCGACCGGCGTCTTCTGGGGCAGACGTTTTAACATGCTCTGCTGCGGCGTATTGGCCCAGCCGATAATCGCTCCTTTAGGATTCAAGGTATAGTGTTTCATGGTCCGCGGCGAGCCGACTTCCATAACCTCGACATGATCGCTCAGGCCCGGCAGGATTTTTTCCGCGCGTTTTATCAATTGCATGCCCACTTCGTTTTTCAGCCGCGTATACTGGGCATAGTCGATATCTTCTTGCCAGCCCTTCTGCCAGTCATAAGACATGAGCGTGGTCAGGCAGATCACGTTTTTCCCGGCCGGTGCGTCGGCGGGATCAACGACGGTGTAATTGGTGATGACATAGGGGAGCTTTTCCGGGTCCTCTTCTTCTAACCGGGCGGCGCTGAGGGCCGTGGCCCGGCCGCCGTCGCCGCCGACATTGACGAACAATTCATGTGTGCCCGGGAAACAGCCGCTGTAATCATGATCGACCCCCAGGTAGACCACGAAAGCTGACGCGCCGATCTCCATGTTTTCCATCCCGGTCACATAATCGGCGGGCAGCAATTCCCTGCCGACCAGTTGAAACATCGTGGCCGGCGCGTTGGCGTTGGAGATCACGTATTGGCTTTCGTATATCCGGCCGTCGTCTGTTTCTACACCTGTAGCTATGCTGTCTTTAAGGATAATTTTCTTCACCCTGGTTGAGACCAGTATTTCACCGCCATTTTCCCTGATGACCTCCTCCAGCGCGTCGGCAATGGCCTGAGAACCGCCTTTCAAGTAATAATATCCATCCCGGTGATAGCTGTTCCACATCATCGCGAAAACCGGAGCGGATACCTTCTCCGGAGCGTCCCCGAGAAAGCCCGACAGCTGGGTAAACGCATCAAACAACCGTTTATCCTGAATATACCGGCCCACCATTTCCGCTGCGGTGCTGTTCCAGCACCGCAGCCAGGCGTGTACGCTCTTCGGGTTCTGGATGGTGCCCCATAATCCCCTCATTATATCGCCTCTTACGTAATCCATCCCGACCTTCATGGCCACGTATATTCTGTCAAAAGCCGCAAACAGCGCGTCAATGCCTTCGGCTTCGCGGGGAAACTCTTTTTTTAATTGCCGGGCATAGGCCTCCACATCCGCCGGGACATCGATGACCAGATCCGGATATATCGAACGGTACATCGGATCCATCCTGACCAGATCAAGCCGGTCATAAATGCCGAGCTTATGGAAAGCGTTAAAAGTCAGGCCGCCGGGATCAAGGCCGTCGATGGCATGCAGCGAAACTTCAAAGCGGTACTCCCCCCGTCTGAAATTCGTCATATAACCGCCTACGCGGTCGTGCTGCTCGATCACCAGCACGCTTTTACCGGCCTGCGTCAGCCTGGCCGCGGCCCCGAGACCGCCGCCCCCGGCCCCGACGATGATGACGTCATACAGTTTTTCCTGCCCGCCTGTTTCTTTGACATTACCGGTAGCGCAGGCAAACAGCAGAAAGCCCGCCAAAAAAGAAAAGCATTTTATTTTCATCAGCAATTCTCCTGCTCTGGAAAAGCGGATATAAGGCAGCGCCATGCGATATCCGAGCTTCTGCATGGTATTACTATTGTCCAAAGTGGTTTCGGGGAAGTTCTTTTAATTCGCGCCTTGACCCTTTGACTTTTCCCCAAAGGCTTAAAATGGTGCTCATAAAAAAACTTCGCCCGCGTTTATCCTAACAGGTCAAACGAGATTTGGTTTTTAACAACTATCTGGATTTTATAGAACAATTGCTTTCGTCCGCAAGCGTTTTTAATCGTCGATATTAAACAGCTTTTTGATTGTATCCAGGTACAGACGTTTGCTTTTCTTGTCGCTCTGGCTCTTCAAAAAATTCGTGGGGTCATGCATGATCTTGCTGACGATAGCTTCGGTCATGCGAAAAACCGCCTCCTGGTCGCCGTCGTGAAAGTCTTTGAAGTTTGCCAGGGTTTTTTCTGCTTCCGCGCGGGTGATGGCCGATATTTTCTCGCGCAGGGCCACGACGGTCGGCACCACGTCCAG
>CAYSMV010000441.1:0-2857 GCA_964432245.1 uncultured Desulfobacterales bacterium | reverse complement strand
GCCCACATCTGGTTCTGGCCGACTTCGGTGGTGATGATCGCTTCTCCCTTAGTCAGTTCATACAGTTTTTCCACCACATACTGAGGCTTGATAGTGTTTTTTTGATGATAGTCAAGCCGATTGGTTTCTTTCCACGCTTTGATCTGTTTCAACCATTTATTGCGTTCTTTACTGATTTTGTCGTCCAGCAGCGGTTTCTGGCCGGCGGCCAGTTTGTTAAGGTGCTTCAGCGTTATTTTGCAATCGCCCACGATCGGCACGGCGACCGCCACGTTTTTATGAATGGAGGTGGGATCGATGTCAATATGGACAATGGTTGCGTTATCGGCAAACTCATCGGTTTTGCCGGTAACCCGGTCGTCAAAGCGCACCCCCATGCCGATCAACAGGTCGCAGGCCGCCACCGACATGTTGGCGCGATAGGTGCCGTGCATGCCCAGCATGCCCAGCCACAAAGGATCGCTGGCCGGAAAGGAGCCCAGGCCCATGAGCGATGAGGTGACCGGCACCCGGCAAGTCTTGGCGAATTTGGTCAGGTCTTCGAAAGCATTGGAAAGAACAACGCCGCCGCCGGAAAAAATAACCGGTTGTTTGGCGGTTTTGATCAGTTCAATTACCTTGTGAAGCTGTTTAAGATTCGGTTCGTATGTCGGTTCATATGATTTCAGCTTGACTTCTCCGGGCTTCTCATAATCCGTTACGGCTTTGCTGACATCCTTGGGGATATCAATGAGCACCGGGCCGGGGCGGCCCGAGCCGGCGATATAATACGCTTCCCGAATGGTCCTAGCCAGGTCATTGACGTCTTTGACAAGGTAATTATGTTTGGTGCAGGGCCGGGAAATGCCGACGATGTCCACTTCCTGAAAGGCGTCATTGCCGATCAGCGGGGTAGGCACCTGCCCCGTGAAAATCACCACCGGAATAGAATCCATGTAGGCCGAAGCGATGCCGGTAATCGTGTTGGTCGCACCGGGGCCGGACGTTACCAGACAGGTGCCTGTTTTACCGCTGGCTCGGGCATAAGCGTCCGCCGCGTGAACGGCCCCCTGTTCCTGACGGACAAGGATATGCTTGAAATCCGTATTCAAAAGCTCATTATAGATATCCAGAACCGCGCCGCCGGGATAACCGAAGATCGTGTCCACGCCTTCTTCCTTAAGCGTTTTCATCATAATTTGCGCGCCGGTCAGCTTCATGTCTTTTCCTTTCCGGTTCGATCAGCAGTTAGTTTTTAAAAACCGCTCCGGTGTTGGCGGATGACACCATCTCCGCGTATCTGGCCATATAGCCCCGGGTGATTTTCGGCGCCGGTTTCTTCCAGGCCGCCAGCCGTTTTTTAATTTCCGCCGCGGGGACCTTCAAGGTAATTTTTTTGGCGGGGATATCAATAGCGATCCGGTCGCCCTGGCGGACGACGGCGATGGGCCCTTTTTCCATGGCTTCGGGCGAAACATGGCCGATGGCGGCACCGCGGGTACCGCCGGAAAAGCGGCCGTCCGTGATCAGGGCAACGTGTTCGTCCAGTCCCATGCCGGCCAAAGCAGAGGTCGGGGTCAGCATTTCCCGCATGCCGGGTCCGCCTTTGGGGCCTTCGTAACGGATGACGATGACGTCGCCTTTTTTAATTTTGCCGTTCAGGATGGCGTCGCTGGCTGCTTCTTCCGAATCAAAGACGCGGGCCGGGCCTTCGTGTTTCATCATGGACGGCACGACCGCCGACTGCTTGATCACACCGCCGTCCGGAGCCAGGTTGCCGAACAATACCGCCAGGCCGCCTTCGGCATGATGCGGCTTTTTCAGGGGACGGATGACGTCGCCGTCCGCTCCTCTGGAGCCGGCGATGTTCTGGCCTACGGTCTTGCCGGTGACGGTCAGACATTTCGGGTTAATCAATTTCGCCCTGGACAGTTCTTTGAGAATGGCGCTGATGCCGCCGGCGCGATTCAGATCCTCGATATGGTTCGGACCGGCCGGGCTCAAGGCGCATAAATGCGGTGTAACTTTGCTGATCTCGTTGAGCAGATCAAGCTTGATGGGCACACCGGCTTCATGGGCCAGCGCGGTCAGATGGAGCACCGTGTTGGTGGAACAGCCCAGGGCCATGTCCACGGCCAGGGCGTTTCTGAAGGCGTCTTTTGTCAAGATTTTGTCGGGCGTGATCTTTTTTTCAAGCAGTTTAATGATCTGCATGCCGGCCGTCTTTGCCAGGCGCAGGCGTTCGGCCATGACCGCCGGGATGGTGCCGTTACCGGGCAGGCCCATACCAATGGCTTCGGTCAGGCAGTTCATGGAGTTGGCCGTGAACATGCCGGCGCAGGAGCCGCAGGTGGGGCAGGCCGCGTTTTCGATGAGGTCCAGTTCGGCTTCGGCCATTTTTCCCGAACGGACGGCGCCGACCGCTTCAAAAACGGTGATCAGATCTATCTTACGGTCCGTTTGCCGCGGGTGTCGGCCGGCCAGCATGGGGCCGCCGCTGACAAAAATCGTGGGCAGGTTCAAACGGGCCGCCGCCATCAGCATGCCGGGTACGATTTTATCGCAGTTGGGGATCATCACCAGCGCGTCAAAGGCATGAGCGGTAGCCATGATCTCCACGGCATCGGCGATCAGCTCACGGCTGCCCAGGGAATATTTCATGCCGATATGGTTCATGGCGATGCCGTCGCAGACGCCGATGGTGGAAAATTCCACCGGCGTACCACCGGCCATATAGACGCCGGCCTTGACCGCCTTTCCGATGGTTTCCAGATGAACGTGGCCCGGCACGATTTCGTTGATGGAATTAGCAATACCGATGATCGGTCGGTTGATCTCATGATCCGTGTAACCGATGGATTTGAACAGGGACCGATGA
>CAYSMV010000440.1:0-3114 GCA_964432245.1 uncultured Desulfobacterales bacterium | reverse complement strand
ATCGCGATCACTTGATTGATCTTTCGGCCGGCTGGAAGCGGATAAGCGTCAGCGAAGCGTTTGCCCGGTATGCCGGAATCCGCCTGGGAGAAGGCATATCGCAGGAGCGGTTTGACGAAGTCATGGTTGATGTCATTGAACCGGCCATCAGCGGTAATGGCCCTGTTTTCTTGTATGATTACCCGGCTGAAACAGGCGCTGCTCTGGCACGCCTGAAACAAGATGACCCTTGTTTCGTGGAACGATTCGAGTTATATATTCAAGGGATTGAGCTGTGCAACGGGTTTTCGGAACTTACCGGGGCGATGAATTATCAAGCCCGTTTTGAGCGCGCAAAACAGAAGCTGAAAAAACAGGCTGATACCGACTATCCCCTGCCCCTTTCCTTTCTGGTGGCTATGGCCGATATGCCGCCCGCGGCGGGCAATGCCCTGGGAATCGACAGGCTGGCGATGCTTTTCTGTAATGCTGATGACATAGCAGAAGTGATTGCCTTCCCCCCTGAAGATTTGTGAACGATGTTTTTGTTTAAGGTTCTTCTCCCGATTGGTTGTAGTGAATTGGTTTCCATCCATAATAGATGTCACCCTGGCGCAATAAATGTAGACCGGTCACGCCGATGTGCTCTAAGAAGGGGTCAGGACGTCGACTAAATCGAAGAAAAATAATAGTTTAAAATCTGTTGACAATTTTGAGTGAATAGAGATAGTAAACCGTTTAAAAACTATGGAAGTCGAATTTTACAGCGGAGAAAAAAAATGGGATCAGGTTTTTCCGGATTAAGCGGGAAAAAGACGTTTTCACGCGGCGTTCATCCCCCGGAACATAAACATTTTTCAGCGGACGCGGGTATTGAGGTTCTGCCCACCCCGGAAAAAATCGTTTTGCCGCTTTCACAGCACATCGGCGCACCTTGCAAGCCGGCTGTAAAAGCCAAAGATGAGGTCAAAATCGGCGATGTTATCGGCGAAGCAGGAGGTTTTGTTTCGGCTCCCGTACACGCTTCGATAAACGGCAAGGTATTGAAAACGGTCAGCGTGACGCTGCCGACCGGCCGCAGGATTTCAGCCGTTCCAATAGAAGCGGCCGATGGGGAAAAATCGCAGGAAGGGCCGATGCTGTTTAAGGAACTGATATCAGATGACTGGAGCCGGCAGGCGGCTGATAAGCATGACCCCCAGGCCATTGTTAACATCATCAACGGCGCCGGCATTGTGGGCCTTGGTGGAGCCGCCTTTCCCACGCATGTAAAATTAACGCCCAACAAGGAAAAGCCGGTAGACGTGCTGCTGGTTAACGGCTGTGAATGCGAGCCTTATCTGACGTCCGATTACCGGCTGATGCTGGAGGCGCCGCAGGCGATCGTCGCCGGATCGCTGCTGGCGGCCAGGGCGGCCGGGGCCAAAAGCATATTCATTGCCATAGAAGACAACAAGCCCGAAGCCGTCGAAAGCATGACCAGGGCCGTCCAGGGCACGAATATCCAGGTTGTAAAATTAAGAACAAAATATCCCCAGGGCAGTGAAAAACATTTGATCGTTGCGGTTACCGGCCGGAAGGTCCCCCCGGGCTCGTTGCCTCTGGATGTGGGCGTGGTAGTCAGCAACGTGGGCTCCGTGTGCGCCATCGCCTTTGCCGTCATTAAAGAAAAACCGCTGACGCACCGGGTCGTCTGCGTGACCGGCGCCGGTATCCGTACGCCCAAAAATCTTTTTGTGCCCATCGGCACGCCTTATCGAAATCTGATTGATTATTGCGGGGGACTGACGCCGGAAGCCGTCAGGATTGTTTCCGGCGGGCCCATGATGGGTTTTGCCTTTACGGATCTTGATCTGCCGGTGACCAAAGGTACCAGCGGCGTGACGGTTCTGACGAAAGACGATGTCAAAAAAGCCCGGGAGACCACCTGTGTCCGGTGCGGTCGATGCGTGGACGTCTGCCCCATGAATCTGGTGCCCACGAAGCTGGCCATGGCTGCCAGAAATAACGCCCCGGATGTCGCCGAAGCTTATCATATCACGGCTTGCGTGGAATGCGGCTGCTGCGCCTACACCTGTCCGGCCAGCCTGCCGCTGGTTCAGCTGATCAGAAAGGGAAAGGCCCAGGCGGCGGCAAAAAAATAAAATCCATTAACTATACGGGTAAGTTTCTATGATGAATGAACAACGGGAAACACTTGATATACGGGAAAACAGCGAAAACACCCCGGTCTTTCAGGTCGCCGCTTCGCCTCATTTATCCAATGCGGCTTTTACTACCCGGCGGATGATGGTTGACGTGCTGATCGCGCTGATTCCCCTGATACTGGTGTCGCTTTACGCTTTTCGACTCTACGCCTTCAAACAGATCGCCATCTGCCTGGTCAGTTGCCTGGTTGCGGAAGCGGTCTTTACCCGGATGAGAGGCAAGCCGGTCACGCTGACCGATTGTTCGGCCGCCATCACCGGTCTGATCCTGGCACTTTCGCTGCCCGGAACCGCTCCCTGGTATGTCGGCGTTATCGGCTCTGTCATCGGCATCGGCATCGGCAAAGTGATATTCGGGGGGCTGGGGATGAATATTTTCAACCCCGCCATGGTGGGCCGCGCCTTTGTCATGATCTCTTTCGCCGGCAGTATGGCGGCTTCCGGCTACCTGGATTCCACGGCCGCGATCGACGCGGTCACCAAAGCCACCCCGCTGACGGCATTTAAGCAGGAAGGCATCGTCACCCCCCTGCTGGATTTGTTTATCGGCAACACCAACGGCTCTCTGGGTGAGGTCAGCGCCCTGGCCTGTCTGCTCGGGGGGCTTTTTCTCTGCTTCAGACGCACCGCCTCCTGGGAAATCCCGGCCGGCGTCATCCTGGCCACGATTGTCCTGGGCGGCATCGCCGACCTGACAGGCGTGGCATCGGACTGGACCGTCTGGCATCACCTCTGCGGCGGGGCGCTGCTGTTCGGCGCTTTCTATATCGCCACCGATCCGGTTACCAGTCCGCTTACCCCCAGGGGCAAGTTTGTTTTCGGCATCGGTATCGGCGGGCTGATTATGCTGCTCAGATTATTCAGCGGCTATCCGGAGGGCGTCATGTTCGCGGTATTGTTCATGAACGCCCTGACACCACTGATTAAC
>CAYSMV010000439.1:0-4858 GCA_964432245.1 uncultured Desulfobacterales bacterium | reverse complement strand
GGCGAGCCGGTGCTGATGGTCAGAAAGGACGTGGAGCGGGCTTGCGCGGAATCGCCGCTGACCAATATCATCGGCATTGACAATGTGCGGGAAATCCCGGGAATCATCAAAAAGCCGCCCGGGGTTCTCGGTCTGGAAATGGATGTGATCTCAGCCGAAATGTTTTTAAGGCTGCGGGATCTGTTTTCAAATGCCAGGTGCGTCGACGCTTCCGGCCTCATTCGTCTGCTGCGGGCGGTCAAGTCGGCCTACGAAGTGGATCAAATCCGTTATGCCGCGGGCCTGTCCGACCGTCTGGCCGCTTATGTTCCCCGGGTGCTGGAAGAGGGCGCCGGCGAGCTGGAACTTGCCGCGCTGATTGAAGCCGAAGCCCGCCGGCTGGGGCATCAGGGCATGATCCGCATGAGACTCTGGGGCGCGGAACTTTTTTACGGCCATATCATGGCCGGCGCTTCGGCCGGGGTGGCGAGCTGCCTTTCCTCGCCCACGGGCGGGACCGGCACCAGCCCGGCTTTTCCCCAGGGAAGCGGATTTGCCCGGATCAGGGCCGGAGAGCCGGTGCTGGTGGATATCGCCTTTGCCTGCCGGGGATACATCTCCGATCATACCCGGATCTTTGCCATCGGCGGTGTGGCGCCTGGGCTTGTGCAGGCCCATCGGGCCATGCTGGATGTTCAGGACCTGGTCAGGAAAGAGGCGGTTCCCGGCGTTCCGGCCGGCCGGTTGTATGACCTGGCCCTGGAAACGGCTTCCGAAAGAGGTTATCAGGATAATTTCATGGGCGTGGGAAAGGACCGGATCCGGTTTGTCGGCCACGGCGTCGGCCTCGAGCTGGACGAATATCCTTTTCTGGCCAGGGGGCAGACCCTGGAACTGGCTGAGAACATGGTCATCGCCCTGGAGCCCAAGTTGATTTTCCCCGGCAAAGGGGTGGTGGGCATCGAAAATACCCACCGGGTTACCCCAAACGGGCTTGAATCATTGACCCGCTTCCCGGAAGAGATCATTATTGTTTGACATAAATCCCCGGAAGAGGGTATGCTGCAAGCCTGAGCTTTTCATGCAACCATCAAAAGGAGGTTCATTTTGAACGCCATCGCCTTTGATCCTGATATCTGCGCGGCCTGCGAGACAATCGACTGCCTGATGAGATGCCAGTACATCTCTTTTGCCGGTCTGGCCGAAGCCGGAAAGGAAAAGCAGAAGATCAACGACGGCCAGGACAGCCGGGTTCTGCACGAATGCCTGACCTGCTACGCCTGCCAGGAGTATTGCCCTCACGGCAACAATCCGTTTTTTGTTCTGGTGGAGCGCCAGGAACAACTGGGGATTTTGCCCGTGCCCCGGCCGATCCTGACCGAGCAGTTGCGGATGATGGCGCCCAAGGGCCAGCTCGGCAAGGAAAAGGAAAACGATGATTTTCTTGATGTCATGGGGCTGAACGAGGGCGGGGTGACCAAATCTTCCGTTAAAGCGCCGTTTGTGAACATGTGCGCTTTCCCCATGCTGACCGGTTCGATCCGGGGGCGTCTTTTTGAAGGGGCTTCGATCATATCGGGCACGGACGTGTTCTGTAACATCATGTGGCTGCATTTCGCCAGAAATTCGGTGATCCGGGAGCGGGTGCCGCGGATCATCGATAACATCATGACGTATTGGCTGAAGGACTCGGACACTAAAGACATGGTCTGTTTTCATGATGAGTGCTACGGAACCTACACGATGCTGGCCAGGGCCTACGGTATCCAGGTGCCTTTCCGGCCGGTGCACCTGTTTGATTACATCAATCGGCGGTTGGACGATCTGGCGGAGCATATCAAGCCTTTAAATCAGGTCGTCGCTTACCAGCGGCCCTGTTCCAATCGTCTGGCTCCGGGGACGGACGCGATGCTGGATGAAATCTTCAGGAAGATCGGCGCTATCCGCGCGCCCCGGAAATATGACCGGGAAAACGCTCTCTGCTGCGGCGGCGTGCCGCGGGCCCAGCAGCGGGATGATTACGCCGACGAGCTGGTGGAGAAAAATATCGCCGACATGCTGGATGTCAAGGCCGTTTACTGCGTGTTTAACTGCCCCTTCTGCATGGCTACCCTGGCTCAGGAGGTGGCTGAACGCGGAATGATGCCGATTCTGGTCAGCGATCTGGTGCAGATCGCGTTAGGAGAGTAAAGATGAATGGTCTGGTTCAAAAACTTCAAGCCATAGTGGGCGAGGCGTTTGTATCCGCCGAACCCGAAGAGCTGTATCTCTATTCCATGGACCAGGGGACCATGCCGCCCGCTAGGCCGGACGCCGTGGTCATGCCTAAGACAAGCGATCAGGTCGCGCGACTGGTCAAACTGGCCAATGAGTTGAAGGCGCCGCTGGTTCCCATGGGCGGCGGACTGGTGCTCTCCGGCCTGACCCGCGCCTTGAAGGGCGGCGTCATCGTGGACATGAAACGGATGGATAAGATCGTCGAGGTTAATTCCGCCAGCCGCTACGCCGTGGTCGAAGCCGGGGTGACCCAGGGCAGGCTGAAGGCCTATCTGGCCAAACACCATCCGAACCTGAAGCACTCCATGCCGGACGCGCCGCCGGCGGCCACCATCGCCGGCAACGTCTGCATTCACGGTTCCGGCCACCTGTCGCTGCTGGGCGGATTCCATTCCGACATGCTGACCGGCCTGGAGGTGGTGCTGCCTACCGGCGAGATCGTGCGCACCGGTTCGTGCAGCGTCTCGCCGCAATGGTTTGCCAGGGCTCCGCTGCCGGATCTCTCCGGCCTTTTTCTGGGCTGGGCGGGCACAACCGGGATTATAACGAAACTGGGCATCCAGCTTTTTCCCAATTATGCCTATAACGATGTGCTGATCTATGTCTGCGAGACCGCCGATATGATGCCTGAAATCATCTCCCTGCTGACGGGAGCTCAGGTGGCCGAAGACATGACCCCGTGGATGGTGCCCAAGCCCGAGTGGGCGAGGGGGTTTTTCCATATCAACATCGGTTACGGCGCGCACTCCAAAAAAGAGCTGATTTTTAAACGCAACCTGCTGCAGGCGTCGGTCCGGTACATTACCGAAACAAAGGCGGCGGGTTTTATGCCCATTCCCCCGGCCATGAAAGGCCGTTTCATGGAGGTTCCCCTGCCGGATCTGGCGCGGTTCGCGGACGTGTGCAGGGGCGGCGGATTTGAATATGTCGGCGCCATCATGGCCATTGAGCGGTTTGCCGAGGCCTACAAGCGGGGCATGGAGATCGTGGAAAAGCATCAGGCGACCTATTCCATGGGCGCCCGGGTCATCGGGTCCGGACATGCCATGATGTTTTTCTTTGCCTATGCTTTTAACCGCGCCGACGCCGCGGACGTTCAACGGGCCGCCAGCGCCCTGAAAGATACCAATCGCGCCTGTCTGGAAATGGGCGGCATTCCCTGGAAGGCCGAAGCCCCGGCCCAGAAGGAGATTCTGAAACACATGGATCCGAACAGCGCCGCCCTGATGGATCGCCTGCGCGGCGTGCTTGATCCCAATCGCATCATGAACCCCGGCAACTGGGAAATTTAGGAGGCCCGGATAAATGGAACATCAGGAAATTCTACATCGCTGCTTTCGGTGCGGATACTGCAAATTCCCTTCAAATTACACGGATATCAACTGTCCCGCCTACCTGGCCTACCGGTTTGAGACCTTTGCTCCCGGGGGCCGCATGTGGCTGCTTTCCGCCTGGCTGGACGGCAGGATCGGCGTCAGCGAGCGCCTGGGCCGGATCATGTTTTCCTGCACCGGGTGCGGCAACTGCGTCGAGCATTGCGCCATGAAGGGTTTCAAAGACCAGATCCTGCTGGCCTTTACAGCCGGGCGCGACGCCATCCTGGAAACCGGCACTGTTCCCGGTCCGGTCAGGGATTACCTGACCAGGGTTCAGAACTCCGGCAACCCATACGGCAAGTCCGCAAAAAAGCGGGCCGACTGGCGGGCCGGAACCGGGGTGGCGGAATTTTCCGGCCAGGAGTATCTGTTTTTCGCGGGCGACGTGGGCTCCTATGATTCCCGGGGCCAGGAGATCGCCCGGTCCGTGGCCGCGGTTTTGAAAAAAGCCGGGGTTGATTTCGGCGTGCTGACCGATGGCGAATGTTCCGACGGCAATGACGTGGCCATGGCCGGCGAGCGGGCCCTGTTCGAGGAACTGGCCGGCAGAAACATTAAGACCTTTGCCGGGCGGGGCGTCAAAAAGATCATCACCCTGTCGCCCCATTCGTTTCACGCTTTTAAAAATCTTTATCCGCCGCTGGGCGGAAAATTTCAGGTCTTTCACTACACCCAGATGCTGGTCTTTCTGCTGGGCCGCTTTTCTTTTAAAACTCCCGGGGCAAAGACGCGGGTCACCTTTCATGACCCCTGTTTTCTGGGTCGTCATAACGCCGATTACCAGTCGCCGCGGACGATCCTCAGCCTTTTGCCCGGCGTGGAGCTGGTGGAGATGGACCGCAACCGGCGCGACGCCCTGTGCTGCGGCGGGGGCGGCGGTAATGTTTTTACTGACATGGTTTCCGGCGGCGATGATTCCGCGGCCCGGGCCCGCTGCCGGGAGGCCGTGTCCGCCGGCGCGACCGTCCTGGCCGTAGCCTGTCCCGTCTGCGCCGTCATGCTGGAGGACGCCGTCAAGACCGAAGGCCTGGCGGATAAACTTCAGGTAAGGGAGATTTCCGAGCTGCTGCTGGAGCGGGCGGCGTGAAGAAAGTGGTATAAGTGAATCATCCATACCGTGCCGATTATGGGGGCAAAAAGATTAACGGCGGGTATCAGCGTAATAACCGTAATAAATAATCCCCCGACAAAACGGCTCCGGCTGTTTTTTCCCCCCAGTTTTCCGG
>CAYSMV010000438.1:0-5747 GCA_964432245.1 uncultured Desulfobacterales bacterium | reverse complement strand
CCGCCGAACAGGACCGGCTGGGCGAGGAGATCGAAAATCTCCAGACGCAACTGCGCGCCGAGCGATGCCGGGCGGAGGATGAGATCGAGCGTCTTAATGATATTATTTTTGATATTTATCGTTCCACCTCCTGGAGAATTACCGCGCCGGCGCGGCTCGTCAGCAACGCTCTTCGTTTTGTCGTTAATGCGTTTAAGGGTCTTCCGGAGCAAAAGCGGAAAAGAAGCGGAACTTCACGCGGTTTTGCCGGAGCCGGATGGACCCACTTCAGATATCTGCTGGCCTATATCCGCAGCAAGCCTTTTTTTTATCTGGTCAAACGATTTTTTTATATATTGACCACGGAAGGGTTGAATGGAATAAGGCTGCGCCACAAATTGATCGCCGCCGGCCACCCTTATGCCAGCAAACAGGCGGCCGCGGATACGCGGGGCCTTTATAAAAGGCGTGATCGTCAACCGCTATCGTATGAGTATATTGAAAAATACGATTTTGTTTTTTTAGATGTTTTTGATACGGCCATCCTTCGTCTTTTTCTCGAGCCGGTTGACCTGTTTCGATACCTCGAGGTCGCTGGAAACAATCAGGGGTTTTGCCAGCGACGGGTAGCCGCGGAAAAAGCGGCCAGAAAACGGTGGCCGGGGCAAAAAGAGATCTGTCTGGCCGAGATTTACAGGGACCTGACCGCGGAAAAAATGGAAACGGAGATCCGGGCCGAACACAGGTTCTGCGTTGCCAACCCGGAGATATTTTCGCTTTATTCGCGCGCCGTCGCCGACGGAAAAAAGGTCTATTTTGTGTCGGACATGTATCTGGATAAGGCGACGATATCGGATATATTAAAAGCCAATGGATATAATACCTGTGAGGATGTTTTTGTCTCTTCGGAAGATGACCTGACTAAAGGCGACGGCAGCCGTTTTCAGTGGTTAAGGGATAAAATTCCGCAAAGTATCGGCGCCTCGATTCATATCGGCGACAATTTTTTCGCCGATTTTGAACAGCCTGAAAAACACGGTTTTGACGCCATCCACTATATCGACAGCCTGTCCTATTTCCGGTGTGATGATTTTCTGTTCTCAAAGATTGATTTTTTACAAGCAAGGAACAGCCTTGGTCTCTCTTTCATGATCGCGAATTTTCGGCACTGGAAATCCGGTCTCAAAGAGCAGCCGACGTATTGGCGGCAATTCGGATTTCTGTACGGCGGCGCTCTGGTAACGGCCTTTTGTCATTTTGTGCGTCAATATCTTTCGCGACAAAACATCTCCTGCCGGAAAATATTTTTTCTGGCCCGGGACGGTGACATCATGAGTAAAGTATACCGGACGCTTTACGATGACGTCGAGGCCTTGTATTTACTGGCCTCGCGCCGGTGTATGGCTCTGCCTTCGTTTAATCTGCATGATGGCGAGGCTTCCGAAGCGCTGCGATGGTTTGCCACTCCCACTGCCGTCAGGAACGCCGAAGACGTCGTGGAACGGTTCGGTTACTACGATTTAACCGAATTCGAGGCGGATTTGAAGAAATGCCTGGCGGAACGACCGAAGGCGAGCGAGAGAATGTTGCGCCGGTGTATCCTGCGGCATAAAAACAGGATTATGGACAAGGCGATCGACGAACGGAACGTCCTTATGGATTACCTCGCGGACATCGGTTTTTTGAATGAAAGCGATATTGTCGTTTGCGATGTCGGTTGGAATGGAACCATTCAGGACGCGCTTTTTGATTTGCTTAACATCAGCGGATATTCAGAAAAACATCTGCACGGGTTATATCTGGGGGTGCATGCTTCCGTGGTCCACAGGCGGAGCAAGAAGGGCTTTCTGTTTGAGGGAGACTGCTCGGAATTCAGCGAGTATCTCAATTTTATCGAACTGATAACTTCATCCACCGAGGATGAGATTATCCGTATTGAGCGCAGGGAGGGGACTTTTGCGCCGGTGGTCAGGCCCTTCAGCGAAGAAGAGGACAAAAGAAAGCTGGCGTCGGCAGAAATTCAGAAAGGGATACTGGATTTCACCGAAAGGATCAAAAGGCGGGAGATCTCAAACCTGGATTTTCTGCGTCCCGGGGATTTTAAAGTCTTATTTGATTCATTGCGGGCTTGTCCTTCTGAAGAAGATTTAAAACATTTCAGCCGTCTTAAGCACGCGCCTATCGGCAGCAATTACTTTGCCCCCGTACTCAGTTTTAATTTAAGCTTTATCAGGCTGGTGGTGGTTTTCATCAATCCCGACATGTACGGCCGGTTTTTTGAGGACAACGACAGGTTACGGTTTTATGAAAAGATCGGTATTGACAACAGGAAAATGAATCGGGGGCTGCCGGTAATCTATAATGAAATTATCGAAAGGCACATCGACGCTGATTGCTGGCTTTGTTTTGCTCACGAAGACCTTGAAATAAAGAGCGATCTTTTTGTCCTGGAAAATTTGGATAAACGCTGCGTTTATGGCACCTTCGGCGCTAACTTTGAAAATCAGCGGGTGGCTGTCGGTTATGGAAAACATATTTGCAGCAATAAGGATGGGTCTGATGCAACGGAAGTCGGAATCGAACTCCATGCGCCGGCTGAAGTGCAGACGCTTGACTGTCAGTGTGTGATAGTCCACACCTCGCTTCTGGCCAGGTACCCGGATTTGCGCTTTGACGAAAAATTGACCTTTGATCTTTACGCCGAAGATTTTTCGATTAACGCCCGCGAACGATTCGGGCTTGCGGTCAAAGTCGTACCGCTGGAATTTCAGCATTACTCGTATGGTAGACTGAGTGAGCGATACGATGCGGACTTGCGTTATCTGGCTGAGAAATATCCTGATGTCGCGGTTGCCGGGAGTTGCTCTTTTATCGGCGGCAGGGCTTCCGAGCTCGAAAAAATTTTTAAGTACAATATCCGGGCCGACGCCGACCGCGACCCGAAATGATATCGAGATGGATGGAAAAATCGACAACGTTGTCTGCGCGATCGTGGTGACCTACAATCCGGATATTGCAAACTTGTCCAAACTGCTGAGTCAGGTAGACAGGGAAGCGGATTTCTATGTCTTGGATAATGGATCGCGGGAAAACTTCCGGTTTATCGAGCTGATAAAGGAATTCAAAAGGTGCCGGGAGATAGTCTTGCTGCCCGACAACCTGGGCCTGGCGCGCGCGCTCAACATAGGCCTGGACAAGGTTATGGCCGAGGGATATCGCTTGGTTCTGCTGTTTGACCAGGACAGCCGGCTCGGCGATCAGTACGTTGCCCGGATGCTTTCTTCTTATGAGGAAGCATCCGGTCTCGCGGACGGCAAAATAGCCGTGCTGGGGCCCCGGATCGTTCATCCGCAAACCCGGCGACAGATGAAATTCAAGCTGTTTAACCGGATTTTCAACCGCAAAGACGTGCCTTTTGGAAACAGCCGGCACTATTTTCAGGCCGATTTTCTGATCACCTCGGGCTCGCTGCTGGCGCTGGAAGCGGTGCGGGAAATCGGTACGATGAAGGAGAGTTATTTTATTGATAATCTGGATCTGGAGTGGTGTTTCCGGGCCAGGTCCAGAGGGTTTGAACTGGTGGGCACGGATAATGCGGCGCTGTATCACGTTATTGGAGAACGAAGCGCCAATCCGCTGGTCCGTTCCGGTCTGATGGCCGAGCACAGCCCGGCGCGCACGTATTATTCCAGCCGGAATCGTGTTCATTTGTATGGCGTTTCCTATTCACCCTGGGGCTGGAAAATAAGGGACGCGGTGCGTTTTGCGCTCAAGGCCGTCTGGTTGCTGATTTTTTCCCGCCATCGCGGGCAGTACTGGCGGAATATTTCCGCCGGTATCCGGGATGCCGGATCGTTGGGCTGAGGAAGCCGCGCATCAAGTGATGAAAACAGCGCGGCTTTTATGCGGCTGATGGAGGTCTCTGTTTGAATGGATGTTTCGATCATTATAATCAACTACAACACACCGGAGCTGACCAGAGATTGCGTTGATTCCGTTTTCCGCGTGACGGAAAATATTGAGTTTGAAATCATTGTTATTGATAACGGCTCCGCCCGTACATCTTATGAAACTTTGTCCAGTCTGGATTACAGGAATTATCGCTATGTTTACAATGAACATAATACGGGTTTTTCCAAAGCCGGTAACCAGGCGGCGGAACTGGCGACCGGCCGTTATCTCTTGTTTTTAAACAGTGATACGGTATTACTGAACAATGTTCCCGGCCTGCTGTTTGAATACCTGACGCGCCATTCCGGGGCCGGCGTTGTGGGGCCGAAATTTTTTAATCCTGACAGGAGTCTTCAGGTTTCGTGCCGGCGTTTTCCCACCATAGGTTTTGGATTGATAAAATTCTTTCCGTTTTTAAAAACAGGGCTGAAGTCCCGGCACCGGGCCTATTATATGCCTGATCAGGACTATGATTTGATTCAATATGTCGATACGGTCTCAGCCGGAGCATTAATGATTTCAAAAAAGCTTTTCTTTGATATCGGCAAGTTTGATGAAGCCGGTTTCATGTACGGGGAAGACGCGGACCTTTGCCGGCGCGTCAGAGACAGGGGCGCGAAGGTTACTTTTTTCCCCGACGCCCATTTGATTCATTATGGAGGGCAGAGCAGCCGGCTGAACAGTCGCAGGGCCATCTGGTCTTATTACATGGCCTTTTATCATTTTTATAAAAAATATTATTTTAAACGGTTTTCACCGCTGATCAAGCCGCTGTTCATCGCCAGGGCTTTGTTAGAAGTCGCGGCGAACGCGTTTCGGAAGGACAAACGCGTCACCTGGAATAATTGATCCGGATGTTTCCCCCATGCTGTTGATGCCGGGGTTGTTTTTGGTAGTCGCAATTTCTGGAATATTTCGGGAAGGAATAGGATGGACGGACCCGGGGTACTTGTTACCGGAGCAAATGGTTTTATAGGCAACGCCCTGGCGCGGTCGCTCAAAGACAAATTTGCCGTAAAACGGGCCTTGCGGAAAAAGAGGCGGGATGAAGGAAAACAGGATGACCGGGATGGGGATGAGGATGAGTGTTTCTATTATGAAGCCCTTGAGAAAACGGACTGGCGGCCGGCCCTGGACAGCGTGGAAGCGGTGGTCCATTTAGCGGCCCGGGTTCATGTTCTTAAGGAATACGCGGCCGATCCTCTTGCTTCTTATGTTAAGGCCAATTGCGAAGGAACGCTGGCCCTGGCTGAACAGGCCGCGAAAAACGGGGTCAGGCGTTTTGTTTTTGTGAGCACCATCGGCGTCAACGGCAGGACCACGGCCGGAACCGCGTTTACCGAGGATGCCCCGCCGGCCCCCCATGATGATTACAGCCGGTCGAAACTGATGGCTGAAACCGGGCTGAAAAAGCTGGCGTCGGAATCCAGCATGGAAGTCGTTATAATTCGGCCGCCGCTGGTTTATGGTCCCAATGTCAAAGCCAATTTTCTCCGCCTCCTTAATCTGGTGCGCAAGGGATGGCCCCTGCCCCTGGCCAACGCGGAAAACCGGCGCAGTTTTATCGCGCTGGATAACCTGGTGTCCGCTATCGATTCTTGCATCAGCCATCCGGCGGCGGCCGGACAGGTTTTTCTGGTCAGCGACGGCGAGGATTTATCCATTTCCGGACTGGTCAGGAAAATCGCGCGCCATATGCGAAAACCGGCCCGGTTGTTTCCCTTTCCTTCCGCCACGGCCAAAGCCCTGTTGCGGATGGCTGGAAAATCGAATCTTTATGACCAATTGTGGGGTTCGCTGGCGGTGGATTCCGGTAA
>CAYSMV010000437.1:0-2204 GCA_964432245.1 uncultured Desulfobacterales bacterium | reverse complement strand
AGTAGCTCAAGGCTGAAACCCGATAAACAACAATCATGGGCGTTCCGGTCAGGGCGGCTTCCAGGGCGACCGTGCCGGAAGCCGCCACAACCAGCGTTGTCTGTTTCAGCAGGGATTCCACTTTATCCGTCATGATTTCAAAAGCCACCCGCCCGGAAAATTTTTCGGCAATCTGATCAAAATCCCGGCGGGATACTGACGGCGCGCAGGAAACCAGAAACCGGGCCCGCTTTTTTTCCCTGGCGATAAAGGCCGCGGCTTCCAGCATGACCGGAAGCATCCGCCTGACTTCCCTGGCACGGGAACCCGGCATAAATCCGATGGTCGGGTCGTCCCGTTCCGGTCGCCATTGAGCGGCGGCCCGGGAGAGATCATAACCCGTATCCAGAAGTGGATGGCCGACAAAGGAGACGGGGATGCCGTACCGGCTGAAAAACGCCTCTTCAAAGGGAAGGATAACCGCTACCCGGTCAACAAGCCTCTTGATGGTGTACACCCGCCGTCTGCGCCAGGCCCAGACCTGCGGCGTTATATAGTAAAAAACGGGAATCCCCTGCTCTTTGGCAATAGCGGCCAGCTTGAAGTTGAAATCCGGAAAATCGATCAGAATAAGCATGTCCGGGATGCGGGAAAGAAGAATTTTTTTGGCGGCGGCGATTCCCTCGAGTATGGACGGCAGCCTGGCAAAAACTTCGGTTATGCCGACCACGGCTAAACGGTCGGCATCGACCACTATCTTGGCTCCGGCCTGCCGCATGGCCGCCCCCCCGATGCCGCAGAAAAAAAGCGAACTCCATTTCCGGCGCATGCCGCGAATGAGATTGGCGCCGTGTAAATCGCCGGAAGCTTCTCCCGCCGATATCATCACGCATTTGGGAGGCCGCGCCAGTGTTGTCGAAAGGGTATTATTCAAAACGTTTCTCTGAAAGCCTTATCTTGTCCATGACCGCCAGAGCGGTCTTTAAGGCTTTTCTTCCCTCAATGCCTGACACCTCGGGCGTCCCGCGGTGTTGAACGCAATCGACAAAAGCCCGCAGTTCCTTTTCCAGAGCGTCCCACTTATCGAAAGTGAGGAGCTGCGTGTCCATTTCCGGAACAGGACCATTACCGGCGGGAGTCTCGCTTTTTTTCACGACCGTTATATCGCTGTTCCCGAAATCGACGGAAAGGTAAGCGTTCTTCTGAAAAATTCTGATTTTTCGTTCACTGCGATTCGAAACCCGGCTGGCGGTAATATTGGCGACACAGCCGTTTTCAAACTCGATACGGGCGCTGGCGATATCCACATGATCGGATATGATAGAAAGCCCGGCCGCGCGAATATCTATTATAACGGATTTGACGAAATTCAATATGATATCGATGTCGTGAATCATCAGATCCAGGACGACGCTGACTTCGGTGCCCCGCTTTTTATAGAGGCTTAACCGATGCGCTTCGATAAAAAGCGGCTTGCCCACGATATTCTTCATCTGACCGACAACAGGGTTAAACCGCTCCAGATGACCGACCTGGATGATCCGTCCTTTTTTTTCAGCCAGATCAATCATGCCGTCCGCTTCTTCAATGGTCGTGGTAATCGGTTTTTCCACCATGATATCCACGTCTTTTTCCAGAAAATCCATTGAAATATGGTAATGCTCGGTTGTCGGCACGACAATACTGACCGCGTCGACCCGACCGAAAAATTTTTTGTAATCCGTATAAGCGGCCGTGCCGAGAGAAGCGGCCAGTTTTTCGGCAGCGGCTTTATCGATATCAGCCACACCGACCAGTGTGACGTCATCCATGGCGGCATATTTCTCGGCGTGAAATTTTCCCAGATATCCCGATCCGATTACGCCTACTCGAAGCTTCTGCATGTTTCCTCACTTAACGCGATAACGGAAATACCGGATGCGTCCGCCATGGCCGTCATCCTTTTCCTGTCAAATACGACCGTCTTTCCGGTCTCCACGGCCAGGGCTTTTACCCCGGCGTCCTGCATGGTTTGAATCGTGCCCGGACCGGCCGAGGGAACATCGAACCGCATATCCTGATCAGGCTTGCTGACCTTCACGACCACGGCCTGTCCGCCGCCCAGCAGGCCGCCCCTTTTTATGGTGGCATCCGTTCCGTCAATGGCTTCCACGGCCAAGACCGATCCTTTTTCCACCACGACACATTGACCGATATCCAGACGACCGATCGCTTTGGCCGCTTTC
>CAYSMV010000436.1:0-4349 GCA_964432245.1 uncultured Desulfobacterales bacterium | reverse complement strand
ATCAGGCCCATCTGCACGGCGGCCAGGGGATTATCCAGTTCCCGTTCGCCGGTGTAGCGCTTGTCGCCGAGCCATTCGCTCTCGCCGCCCCAGTTAATGTCTTCTTCCGGCTCCCAGACGTCCTCGCGGCCGCCGGCAAAGCCGAATGTCTTGAAACCCATGGATTCCAGCGCGCAGTTGCCAGCCAGGACCATGAGATCGGCCCAGGAGATCCGGCGGCCGTATTTCTGCTTGATCGGCCAGAGCAGCCGGCGCGCCTTGTCGAGATTGACATTGTCCGGCCAGCTGTTGAGCGGCGCCAGGCGCTGGGAACCGGAGCCCGCGCCCCCGCGGCCGTCGCCCATGCGGTAGGTGCCGGCGCTGTGCCAGGCCATGCGGATGAGGAGGCCTCCATAATGGCCCCAGTCGGCCGGCCACCACTCCTGGGAGTCGGTCATCAGCGCGTAGAGGTCCTTTTTTACCGCCGCCAGGTTCAGTTTTTTGAACTCCCGGGCGTAGTTGAACTCCTGGCCCATGGGATTGCTCTTATTCGAATGCTGATGCAGCATCTTCAGGTTCAACTGGTTCGGCCACCAGTCCCGGTTGGACATGCCGCCTCCGGCGGTTGATCCCATTACCGGACTCTTGTTATCTTGATCCATAACGTTTCCTCCTTTTGTTATTAGAATTTAACCTCAGTGGTGCTAAGAATATGGCGCTGATAACAGAAACAGAATATTAAATGATAACGATCATCAGTTGACGGCAAAAAAATGTATTACTTTTTTTTTACCCTGCAATCCCTGCAAATACCGAAAAAGTCCAGACAGTGACTCAGAATTTCAAAACCGGTCTCTGACTCAACCTCCTTTTTCATTTTATCCAGGCTCTCCAGATGGGGATCGACGATCTTTTTACACTTGACGCAGATAACGTGTGGATGCGGATAAGGTTTGTTCCCATCATAGCGGTTGCTCCCGTCCGGGAACCCCAGCTCCAGAACTTCGCCCAATGATTTAATCAATACGATATTTCTGTATACAGTGGCCAGACTCATTGTCGGAAAGTCTTTTTTTACCCGGGCGTGGATATCATCAACACTGGGATGGCCTTTGCTTTCGGCAAGAATTCCGGCAATAGCCAGCCGCTGAGGCGTTATCTTGTGACCACTGTCCCTTAATTTCCGGATAATGGTTTCAAATCTTTTTTCAGGGTCCGCCAAATGTAATCTCTTAATGCCACTTGATTTCAAATGATAATAGTTATCAAATAACATCTGTTTTCTTTTATGTCAACATTTTTTTTAAGGAATGCGATCGATTTTAATCTGGATTATCCGGTCAAGCCGGATAATGACCCGTCGTCCGGTCAAGCCGGATAATGACCCATCGTCCGGTCAAGCCGGGGCCCCTTAGAAAAACATTTCTGAGCCCCAAATAGTTTGTTTTAACAAAAGAAAAAGGCTATTTTTTTGCTGTGGATCCTCCGATCAAGTCGGAGGATGACAAAAAATTGGCCGGAGGATGACAAAAAATTGGCCGGAGCATGACAAAAATAATGACCGATAGACGATAACAAGGCCACTCGAGCATGACAAAAATAATGACCGACGCATGTCTCTGCAAAAAGGAGAGGTCTCATGGGACGTAAAATAATTGATTTATCCATTGCCATTGAAGCCGGGCTTCCCAGCGACCCGGAAATGATGATCCCGCGGATCGACTATCTGACGCACGCCCAGGGCGCGGACCAGATGCAGCTGTTTTTCCCGGGCCTGAAAAAAGAGCAGCTTCCCGGCGGCCTGGGATGGGCCGTTGAGTTTGTCCATTTAACCACCCATTCCGGCACCCATTTAGACGCGCCCTTTCACTATCATCCCTTTTCAGACGGCGGAAAAGACGCCCTGACCATCGACCAGATCCCCCTGGACTGGTGCCTGCATGACGGCGTGGTGCTGGACTTCAGCCACAAGGCGGACGGCGAGCGCATTACGGCAAACGACCTGCGGGCCAGGCTGAAAGAAATCGGATATGCCATCAAACCCCTGGACATTGTTTTGATCCGCACCGGGGCCGACGCCTTCTGGGGACGGCCGGAATATCTGGTCAAGGGCGCGGGCATGACGCGGGAATCGACCCTGTTCCTTCTGGAACAGGGGGTAAAAGTGGTCGGAATCGACGCCTGGTCCTGGGACCGGCCCCTGCCCTTTCTGGCCGAGGAATTTCAAAAAACCGGAGACCCCTCCGTGATCTGGGAAGCCCATTTTGCCGGCATTGAAAAAGGTTACTGCCACATGGAAAAAATGGCCAACCTGGATCAGATCCCCATGACTCACGGATTTCAGGTGGCCTGTTTCCCGGTTAAGATTAAATCCGCGTCAGCCGGGTGGGTCCGCCCGGTAGCGATAATCGAATAAAACAAAAGGGTAAAAAAATCCCGCCGGTTATTCGATCAGGCGTTTCGCTTGACAAGTTTTTCCAGTGTTGCCAGAGCGGATTCCGCGTAAGGTGAGTTGGCTCTCACCAGGGCTTCAAGATAATCCTCGGAAGACCGGCCGCCGATGCGACCCAGCAGGTAAATGGCGGCCTCAACCAGCGGCGTATGCGGAGTTTTTTTCCTGCCTATCAGCCGTTTCCAGACGGATGTCTGTTTTTCCAGTTCCCGGCACAGGGCGATGACCGCCGACTCGACCCGCTCCTGGCAGGGCACTTGCTCCATCTGGGAAAGGGCGCTGATCAGTCGTTCCATTTTCTCAAAATGGCGTTTGGCGTCGGATCCTTCCACCGCCTCCGCCGTCAGTTGATCTAGAATAAGATTAACGCCGGATTCCGAAAGCGGGGCCGCCATCTGCCCCAGAAGCCGTACAGCCTGCCGTTGCACAGTTTTATCCTCGTCGGTGAGAGCGGTTATCAGCAAATTCTCCATGTCGGGCGGTTGCAGCCGGGCGATTGCATCCAGAGCGGCCTTGCGGAGATCCGGGGCTTCGTTTTCCAGAAACGGCCGGACATGGGAGCCGTCACTCTCCCCTTCGCCGCTGTGACCGATCATATACAGAGCGCCGGTGATCAGTTTCCGGGAGCTGTCCTCTTTGCCGACCAGATGCAGCAGCGACCAGGAACGCGCCATCTCCTTCCGTTCGAGCAGTAAATCCATGGCCGCTTTTCTGACGGCATTGTTTTCCTCCTCGTGAAGAATCCGGGAAATGATTTCCACGCCCAGCGGGCCCAGGATCAGAATGAGCTCTTCCAGTTGCCGGCGTTTTTCCCCAAGCCAGTCGGGGCCGTCAATCATCTTTCCATAGGCCGACTGCAGAGGTGAAGCCACGTCTTTAAAAATAAAAAGTTCCGCCCGGGTTGTAGGATCCGTGGCGTTCTCAAAAAGGACCTCGGCCGTTTCGTCTTCAACAACGGTTTTCTCCCCGTCGGCCAGAACCGGTAACCTCTCGTCCGGAGGGAATAAAGCGGCATCAGCGGTTATCTTTTTCACCGCCTGGGCGATTTCCAGCAGAAGCGGCCATTGGGCCTCGTTGACCAGTTCGGCCGCCGAGCGACGGAAGCATTTTATGTAGACGGTCGCTTCATTCACCGTTTGCGCGTTTTCGATCCCCTCGATGTATGAGCGGCTGTGTTCCTTTATATCCGCTATGATGCGACGAGTCTTGAGGTAATACTGGGCATCCGGCGGCAGATCTTCGAAGCTGAGCAGATTCTTTTCGTAAAGCACGCGAAGAAAGCGCTGGCTTTCCCGCGTTTCCTGAGTAATCAGCCGGCTTGCGATCATCCGCAGGATGCGTTTGATACCCAGAATGCGCCCGCTGAGCACTTTGCTGTCCGGACTTTTGTCCCTAGCCTGGTTAAGGCGGTCAAATTCCTTGAAGGTGAATTCCACCGTCGGCAGCAGCATCTCAAAAGGGAATGAATCGACGATGATCTTTTCGATGTCCTCGGCTTTCATATCCTCCACGTTGCGGGCGATGATATAGCAGTTGACCAGCAGGTCATTCAGCAGAGCGGGCTGCTTCAGCGGACGGACGATATCGGCCACAATGTCCTGCTTCATTTTAGCGAAGCTGGCGTCATCGTTATGTTTAAACATCGGCAATACATGCAGATCCTTGGTCAGCCGCTGAATGGCCATTTCCACCCGCCAGGGCAGTTTGGTTTCCAGGGCCACCAGTTCGTCGACAAAAACCGTTGATATGTTTCTTATTCCCTTTTTAACAAAGGCCTGGGTTAAAAAGCTCCCCACCTTCTCGTAGGTGGTGCGGTCAACCGTATGATCGCTCATGATATCCACGAAATCTTCAAATTCGGTCCCGGTAATGCCGCGTTTTATGGAAAAGCTTATCAGGCCTTTATGCTGGCTGTATT
>CAYSMV010000435.1:0-7017 GCA_964432245.1 uncultured Desulfobacterales bacterium | reverse complement strand
AAAGCGGCGTCTTGCAGTTGGGAATCGCTGCCGCGTCCACCGCCTCCGCCAGATTTAAAAACTGCCGGGAAATATGCAGATAAGGGTTGTACAAGACCGGCCGGTTGATAAAATCCCCCCGGTAAAGCCCTTCCTGGGTGTAGCGATAAAAGCCGACCCGAACCGGGGCGCCGGAAAAAAAGGAAAAAACAGCGCTGACCCTGGAAAATAGCTCACAGTCAATGACGATATCCGGCCGCTTTTGTCTCAATTGCCTGAAAACCTTCAGGCTGTCGGCGACAAGCACCGGCAACGAACCGTCCCTGATGGTATAAATGTTTTCCGGCTCCGTCAGCCCGATGATATCGACAATTTCGATATTGCGCTGAAACGTCAGAATATTCAGAGTAGCCCGCGGATATTTTTCACGCAGGCGTCTTACCATGGGCCAGGTCATGGTCAGGCTGCCCATTTCCGACAACAGGATAATCAGTATCCGCCTGGCCGGCCCCAGGCCGGCAACCTTTCTCCGGGTCGAAGGAGCAAGAGATAATATCCGGCATATGACCGGCCCTGCCATACGATCAATCGTTCGCTGGGTGGATACCTTCAATCAGCGCCTCTTTCAAGAGCTGCCTGCCCCGTCAACCATTGTTCATATCCGTCGACAACCAGACGGGTCAGCCGTCGCCGGGAAACATCAACATCCATCACCGCCAGGGCCTGAGTATAAGATAAACCGGCCTGCGACAACCGCTCCTCTGCCGCATAGTATAAGCCTTTTTCATAAAAGTCCATGGCCTTCTCATACACGGAATCAAGATAACGCCCCTGTTGCCGCTTCTTTTCCAGGCTTTGAAGCAGAAGGTTCAGTGCTTCCGGCATCTTGCCGCGGGCGGCCCGGGCGCACCCCAGATAGAACCAGACAGCGGGATGTTCCGGCTCCGGCCGGGCGGCCCGGGCAAAGGCCTCTTCCGCTTTTTGCCACTGATCATCAAAAGCCAGGGCCCGGCCCAGCGCCACCCACAGCACCGCCTTGTCCGGCCGTATCGCGGTCGCTTTTGAAAAATGTTCAATCGCGCCGGTCCTGTCTTGGCGTGAGGCCAGAACATGGCCCAGGGCGTGATGCGCCAGAAAATTATCCCGGACCGCCAGAAGCGCGTGGGTATAAAGCGTTTCACTGTCTTTCCAGGTCTGAACCTGCGATCTTGTGGCCGGCGCGTAGACACCGGCTATCAAAACCGGCGTGACGATCAGCCAGGGCAGGCGGTGAGGCAACCTGTCTATCAGGGCTTTAATACCAAAAGCCATCATTATCAGGATACCCGCCAGCGGCATGTACATATAACGATCGGCAATAAAGAAATCGCCGACCTTGACCATGCCGATAACCGGAACCAGGGTGCCGAGAAACCAGAACCAGCCGACAAACAGATACCGCTGATGCCGGGCGCGCCAACAGACGATCGCCGTAACCGCCAGCAAAACCAAAACGGAGGCCGTCAACACCCCGTTGGTGATGACAGCCGGCGGAGGGTACAAGGGGGTCAAAAAACCCGGCCAGATCGACTTTTTCAGATAAACGGCATAGGCCGTCACCACCTGAATCATCCGGGAGGACAGAGGCAGAACGTCCGTTGACACCAGACCGTCCCCCCGCTGCTGGGCGATCAGCGTGACGGCTATTCCCACCGCCGAAATTCCAAACAGCGGAATCTTCTCCGTCACCAGCGAAAGCCAGCGCCGGAATCGACTTTTTCTTCCCAAAGCCGCCGGGTCAGGGCCGCCATCGCGGCATAACGGCCAGTAATCCAGCAGCAGCAGGACAAAAGGCAGGGTGACGATCATGGGCTTGGCCATCATGCCCAGCGCGAAGAATATCGCGACCGGAAAATAACGCCGCCAGCCCGGGGAGCTGGCATATTCATAATACGCCAGGATGGCCGACAGCCAGAAACAGGCGCACAGGATCTCTTTTCTTCCGGATACCCAGGCGACCGGCTCCACGTGAAGCGGATGAAGCGCGAACACCGCCGCGATCAGCCAGGCCTCCCAGGCACGGCCCGGGCAACGCCGGAAACAGGTAAAAATCAACACGCAATTCAGCAGGTGAAGCAGCAGATTGGTCAGCAGGTAGCCGCCGGGGCCGGGGCCGTATATGTCGGTGTCCAGCATGTATGAAAGCCAGGTCAGGGGGTGCCAGAACTCGGCCTCCATTGTCTGAAAAGCCCAGGCGATATTATCCGGGCTGAGCCCCGATAACACCCGTGAATTTTCCGTCACGTAACGGGAATCGTCAAGCGTGACAAACCCATGACCGGCCAGTTGGCTGTAAACGGCTACCGTGGCCAGAAGAATCACCATCAGCAGCGGAACCGTCGAAAGCTTACCGCGAAACAGGCGCCCGTATTTAGAGGTATCTGCCATCCTGGAATATCAGTCGATAATCGAATTGATAATATGAGGCGGAATAACGCCCAGATACACCTCATCGTCAATAACGTAGCTGGGAGTACCTATGATACCCAGTTTCAGCCCGTCCCGGATATCATTCAACAGCTCGGCCCGTATTTCTCTGCTCCGCAGGGCCCAGGCCAGCCCCCGGGGGTCCAGCCCGATCCGCCCGGCAACATCGACCAGGTTCAGGCTGCCTCTGGAGATATTGAACAGCAGATCGTTCATCTCCCAGAACTTTCCTTCCCGCGCGGCGTAAATAGCCAGCAAAGCCATCTTCCCCGAGCCGACATGAAAATCGTCCCTGATAATAGGGTTAAATTCATGGTCCACGGGAAAATGCCGATGAACCATCCGGATTTTATCCGGATGCGCTTCAACCAGCTCCCTTAGATAATAGTGCATCTTCCGGCACTGAAAGCATAGGTAATCGGTATGTTCCACGATCGTCAGCGCGGGATCTTCAGCCCCGATCCAGGGATGTCCGGCCTCGGTCAGCCCCTGCGGGAGATTCGTGTTCAGGAAAACGGCTTCTATTTTCCAGTACTCCGGAAAAAAGAAAAAGATCAGCACGACCAGCAGCCCGAAAACACCCAGAGCCGCCTGACGCCCCGGCAGGGAGGCGAAAAACAAAAAGTCCGAAAAAAGCCCCTTCCAGAACCTGTCCACCGAAAACCGGCGACGGATCAGCCAGCAATAAAACAGCAGGGCGAAATTGATGGCGTAACTGACGATACACATGATGCAGTAGCTGTGGATCAGGTAATTGGAAATCAAGGCCAGGATAATGCTGTATATGGAATAAGCGGCGGAGATCACCATCAGCAGGGTCCAGCCCGGTTTATCCCGGCCGCGGTAAAATCCGGCCAAAAGTATCAGGAGCACCAGGAAAGAATAACCGATAACCCCCCAGACCGGCACCGGAATACCCAGGAAAACGGCATAGGGGCTCTGGGAAACCGTATCGCAGTTGATGGCTCTGGAAATGGCGCAGAAGCTCTCATAAGAGACATCCACGTGAACCCGGTAATGGGAATAGGAAAGATAAACCGAGTCAAGCACGCCGGCCAGGGCCAGCAGCAATACCGGCACGGAATAAACATGAAAAGGCAGCGCCTTGATGCTTTTACGCCCGCTCATCTCGGTATAATCGCCTTATCCTGAGCTTCCCGGCCGATAGCCCCAAAAACCGTCTTGATCACCGGCGCCACCAGCGCTTTATCCAGAGGGACGGTTCGACCGGGTTCCGGCAGTCTCTTTAATGTCTTGAATATATCATACCCATCAAACTCGGAAAACAGAACCCGCGCGTATTGCTCCGCCGCGTCCGAATCACCGGCCCTGACGCTGTTTTCAATCAGCAGAAAAAAGGTGAGAGCCTGTAAAGGCCGCCCGGCCTGGGCCAGCTTGTAGAACCATTGCGCCCGGTCGTATTCACCGGCGCGGCTCAAGGCGCAGCCGGTATAAAGCAGCGTTGAAGGAAAATTATACGGGTCGAGAACCAGGGCCTGATGAAAAGAGAGCAGCGCCCTGTCGGATTCGTTCATCCACAAAAGGATAAGCCCCCTGGTCTCATGATAATCCGCTCTGGCTTTTTTCCCGGAAACCTTTATCAACTCCCCGGCCGCGGCCAGGGCTTTTTCCCATTGAGCCGAGCGCGCCAGAAAACGGGCCAGGTTATGCCTGGCTTTTAAAAACCCGGGATCCAGGGCAATGGCCCGGCGAAAAGCTTCTTCGGCCGCGGCCCATTTTCCCAGTTCCGCCGACAGGCTGCCGATATTGTCATAAATCCTGGACCGGAAGGCGAGGCTGGGATGTTCCTTTTCCAGGGCCCGGTTCAGCAACCGCAGCGCCAGCTCTTTTTCTCCGCCAGACGCGTTCTCCTTCCATCCAATGGCCACGGCTACATTATTGACGGGGCCGGCCTGGCCCGGCGCCTTTTTCATGGCGTCATACCAGAGGGTCTCTGGAGATTGCCAGACCCTGTTCCGCTCATAGGCAAACCTTCCGAAACCGACGATAACGGTTAAAACGCAAATCACGAGGGCCGAAAAAACAAAACGGTTTTTCGATTGATAACGCGCCAGAAGACGGCTTAAGCCCGCCATGACCGGCACGAACAGAAATAAAGATGGCAGATAGTTGCGATGTTCAAAAATCAGCTCCAGAGGGATAACCGTGGATTCCACGACATGATTGAGAAAATAGAAAAGAAGAGCAAAAGAAAAGAGCGGAAAACGGCGCCGGTACAATACGGCCAGGGCGATCAGGGCAGCAATCAGAATAAGGGCGGAAAGAGTTGTCCAGGGATAAAACAGGGACCGAGAGACCAGGACGTCATGGGTCACGGATAGCCTGGAAGGCAGGGGATAGAATATCTGGGAGAGATAAAACAGCACGATCCGGGGCTCGGTCAGCATCCTTTCGGAAAACGAAAACGGCCGGCCCTGATAACCGCCCAGGAAAAACAGAGGGTCGTTTCCCGCAAAAAGCATCAGGCCGGCGATCCCGGCCAATACGACGGCACAACCCCACAAAAAATAGCGGCGCCGCCCTGAACTCCCCGAATCGCTGAAAAACAGAATCTCCAGTAAAAAAAGAGCCGCCGGGAACATGATGGCGTTCTCTTTTGAAAAAACACCGGCCAGGAACATCAGTCCGGCCAGAATCCAGTATCCCCGGCCTGATCCGGGCGAAGCCAGCCTGGCCTTTAAATAAAAGAACAGGCCGGCCGCATAAAACAAAGCGGCCATCTGGGCCATGCGCTGAACAATATACGTAACGGCCTGGGTCTGGATGGGATTTACGGCCCACAACACCGCGCCGAACAGGGAGATAAAAACAGCGTCATTAACGGTAAAACGGCGAATAAGCGCCGGGGTGCCGAATAATTGGAAGATCGTCAGGTATAAAAAAAAGGCGGTCAGGATATGAACACCGATATTGACGATATGATATCCAAAGGGATCGTCACCGCCGACATACCAGTTTACGGCGAATGAAAGACTGGACAGGGGCCGGAAAAAACGGTCTTTTCCGGCCTGAGCGAAAAAGGTTTGTCCGACGGACTTAAGATTGATTTCTTTCAGATGCAGGCGCTGATTTCCGACGATATTGGGCTGGTCGTCATAATGCCAGGGAACGTGAAGCGTGTTGGAGTAAACGGGCGCGAGGATACAGATCAGTATTAACAGTATGGTAAAAGGCCGGGGACGGCCGGGCGCCATGGTCTCTCTTGTTTCCCGGATGGCAGCAGCCATAATGGTTCGAATCGTAAAAAATCGTTATTTATTCGTGCTTCCGGCAAAAGCCGGTATCGACGCAAAAGCGTTGTCTCCATTCGGGCCCCGGTTCGGGGACCAAAAAAAAACGGATGGGCTTCAAAAAAATATTATAGACGAACTTATTGCTTCCGACAAAACAAAAAAAGGGGCGGGTCCTGCGACCCGCCCCTTTTTGCCTGTAAAACAACTGCCTTCGGACAATTAGAGTTTCATCCGCTTGGTGTAAAAATTGACGTTCCAGCCATCCGTGACCGCGTCAGCGGGAGTCGCCGACTGATAATCAGCCGGACATCTTCCGGAAGTATCCTCAACCGTGATGGTAATGTTAAGGTTGGGATCATCTGTTATAACGCCATAAGCCCCTTTATTGGTAACGGCGTTGGATGAAACGTCAGCCGTATCGATCGTGGTATGCGTCGGAATGGCGAAATAGTCGGCGATATCGGCGGCGATGTTGTTGGCGTCCGTCTCCGCCCGGCTGCAGAAGGCCTTGTTCCGGTAAGAGATAAAGTTCGGGATCGCGATAGCCGCCAGGATACCGATGATGGCGATAACAATCATCAGCTCAATCAATGTAAAGCCCTGATTGCCTGTTTTGAGTTGAAGTTTACGTAACATGATTACCTCCCTTGTGGTATCTTATTGAGTTAAAAATAATTTACTGCTTAAAATTTTCGGCCCTTTCGCCTCGCATCCCTCCTTTCTTTTATCCTTTGGATCGTTTTTTCAGATTGTTTCTTCTGTTTTACAAATCTGCCTTAATTAATTTTTTGATCGCTTCCAAAACACTATCCTTTTTCCTGTCTTATAATGAAGCAATAAAAATGCCATTTTGCCTCTCAATGTTCATAAAGATCCACAACACCTTGTTTTCTAATGAAAAAAAAATAAACCTCCCCTTTCTGTAAAATATTTAAATATGGGCCGCCGGACTTGAGCGCCAAATATTGTCATTTTCGCACAAAAAATTGTCAACCCGGCCACCCGCGACCCGAAAGACTCACGAAGCGAACAGTTGGGACTTTTTACTATGTCATAATAAATACCTTTATAAATCCAGTTTGTCAAGCCGATACCGTAAAGAGCGCGGACTTATACTCAGCAACTCGCAGGCGCGATTTTTGTTGCCGCCGCCGCATTCTATGGCTTTTTTCAGGTAGGCTTTTTCAATCTCCGCCAGAATGTCATCCAGCTGAACTCCGTTGGCCACTTCGTCCAGGTCGAAGCGCCGGCCGGGCACGCCTTCGATCCAGCGGCGCTTATAGGTGGAAATCGAAAGGCTTTCCGGCAGAATAATATT
>CAYSMV010000434.1:0-6132 GCA_964432245.1 uncultured Desulfobacterales bacterium | reverse complement strand
TGCCTGTCATCACAGCGCCTTTCCTTATTTGGAAAACTCGGCGCTATCATGACATGCCTGGCCCGGCTTGTGAAGATGGGGTTAACTTGACGCTTACGGTGATATTGACAGAATTGTCCGGTTCTGATAAGTATAAACAGTAGAAACAAATTTCTGTCTATTCCTTATCCTTTTTTCAGGTCAATATGAGGGGCGGATGAACCCTGATTCCCGTATGGATTTGCCGAAAAATATTTTCAAGCCGGACAAGCTTCATCTGAATCCCCTTACGCTTAAGTTCACCGGCCCTTTAAAACACCTGGAACAGGAGTTTCTGGATGATTATGCGCAAAAATCCTTAATAAGAGTTCGCGCCTGTATTATTCTGGGCTTTCTCTTGTTTATCGGTTTTGGCCCGCTGGATATTTACCTGGTGCCCGAAGCGGTAAAACAGATCTTTATTGTCCGATATGCCGTTGTCGGTCCTTTTCTGCTGCTCATGCTGCCCTTGTCGTATCAGTCAAAAATCTACAAATACCTTCAGCCCTTGACGTCAGCTGTAATTGTTCTCTGCGGCCTTGCCATCATCTTTATCTCGCTTCTTGTGCCGGCTGGTTTTTATACACAGGCTTACGCCCTCAGCCTGATCTTTATTTTCCTGGTCATTTTTTCGGTGCTGCCGGCAAGGTTTGTCTGGGCGACCGGCTCCAGCTTTCTCCTCATGGCGGTTTTCAATCTGGTCATGTACTTTTTTACGGAAATGAGTGTGCGGGACCTGTTTACTATCGATTGTTTTTTCTGGGGCATCATTCTTACGGGAATGTTTGCCTGCTATTCCATGGAGCGTTCTGTTCGAAAGGATTTTTTTTTGTCTGATCTATTGAAAAAGGAAAGAGAAAAAATCTATCTTATCAACAGGGAACTGGAGGAGAGCAAAGACGAAGTTTTGGAAATCAACATGAACCTGGAGAATCTGGTTGAGGCGCGCACCGCCGAACTGTCAAGAAAAAACGAGGAACTGAAACGGCAAATCGAAGAACGGGAACGGCTTCAGAAAAAACTGATTCGCGCCGAGCGGATGGAGGCTTTCGGCATACTTGCCGGCGGTATCGCCCATGATCTCAACAACGTTCTTTCGGGACTTACCGGCCTGCCCGATCTTGTAATTCCCGATTTGTCGCCGGATGATCCCATGAAAGAGGCGCTTATTACCATTCAAAAATCGGGGGTGCGAGCTGTCAGCATCGTCCAGGATTTGTTAAGCCTGGCCAGAAGGGAAGTCATATCCACTAATGTGGTTTGTCTGAACAAAATAATTGAAGATTATCTTTCCAGTCCGGAGCACCGGAACCTCGTCAGACGTCATCCCGGAATCGAAGTCAGATCAAAGCTGGCCCGGGATCTTCTACCGCTTATGGGCGCTGAATCGCGTCTGTTGAATATGATCACGAATCTTGTTTTCAACGCGGTTGAATCCATGAATCACAACCGGGGAACCGTGTCCATAGCAACGGAAAACCGTTATGTGGACAAAGACACCGGTTCATTCGAAGATTCAAAGAAGGGTAATTACGTGGTTCTGACGGTCGGCGATACGGGAAGGGGCATTCCCCAGGAGGAAATTCAAAGAATTTTCGAACCTTTTTTTACGACAAAAACATTGGGAATGAGTGGGTCCGGTCTTGGCCTGGCGGTTGTCTGGAGTGTCGTAGAGGACCACGGGGGATATATTGATGTAAAAAGCCGGGAAGGGGAGGGCACCACGTTTGAGCTCTACTTCCCGGCTTTGCAGCAGGCAACAAAATCAAGGCAATAAAAAAGTTCTCTCCTCGATTTGTATTCCATAGCGCCTAAAACGGACAATTTACGGGCTTATAGCAATTCTTTTGTATTGGTT
The DNA here is from genome assembly GCA_964432245.1 of uncultured Desulfobacterales bacterium. GTDB lineage: Bacteria > Desulfobacterota > Desulfobacteria > Desulfobacterales > Desulfosudaceae > JBFMDX01. Next base: position 4,256 of record CAYSMV010000434.1, on the reverse strand, counting down.
GACAAATAATCGGCAGATTGCTAAATACGATTTTATAAATTTTATCGGGGGGATAATATGATTTGTCGAGTTTTATCAAGACTGGGTGTTATAATTGGATTGGCAGGCTTGCTGGTATTGAGCGGCAGTTACTACGGCACCAACAGCAAGACGGTTTCAGGCGGCCTTGCTTTTTGTCAGGAAGAAACACCTGAGGAAGAAGAGGAGCCTATTCAAGCGCGTCCGCGGCCGGACGACTCCAGGCCGAGTCCTTTACATGCCCAGATCGGCGTCCAGGGGGAGCCCAGCGTTAAGGATGATGGTCAGCATGGCGATGGCGCTGCTAATGAGGGTGAGATCGAAACTCAACCTTTTTCAAGCTCCCAGACAATGCGGCCTTCAACCCCGGTTCAAACGATGCGGCCCTTCACGCCAGTCCAATCGGGTAAACCATCTGATCTGATCGGGAAATAGTCAATTGAAGGGGGAGGGGCGCAATATATACATATTAGTTGTGGCGGGCTTGATTTTGATTTTTTCGTCCGCTGCACGGGCGTCTTCACACACCATGCCCGGCGTTGAACTGATCTCCCCGGCACCGGGAGCGGAGGTCGTCGCCAAACGTCCGGAAATCGTCTGCCGCGTCGATGCCTTTGATACCCTGGAAGGGGTCATAGTCATGTTTGATGGCTCGGATGTTACCGGCGTCATCAACGCCACGGCAAAGGGATTTTCTTTTACACCGGTGGAAATGCTTCACCCGGGGATTCACTCGCTGACGATCATTATGACCGGCCCCGACGGGGAGCCGGTTCAGGCGGAGTTCAGCTTTTCCAGCCGGCATTCAGGGCCTTTTGAGCAGGCCTGCACAAGCAATAATTTGAGCCTGGACTGGGAAAAGACCCTTGACAAGCCGGATGAGGCGACGTTCCAGAACAGTTACAGGATGGAAGCGAATCTGGCCCATGAAAGCGTTATTCAGGAGCAGTCCTGGGATATGCGTTTTACTACAAATGTGCGCTATCTTACCCAGAACCTGGCCGTCAGCGACCCCCTTGAAAAGGGCATTAATCTGGCCAACTATCTTCTTTCAGGCAGCTATCGCGGGGAAACGTTTCAGGCCAATACCGAAATCGGCGATGTGTCGGTACTCGAAACCCAAAACACGGTCAACCTGTCCCGGCGCGGGGGCACTTTCTCCCTTGATTATAAGGATTTAAAACTAAAAACATTTACGGTGAAGAGCGACGAGATATTCGGGTTCAAGGACGGCCTGGGCATCGGCGGTGGTTCTGATGATCATATCATGGGCGTGTCAGGTGAAATCGGGCTGTTTTCTGACAGGCTTAAACTGAAAACCATTTACGCCGGGGGCGGTGAAAGGGGCGATGCATACAGCATGTACAGCGCCGGCGGTGATAAAAGAGGCAATGTCCTCGGGTTTCTGGTGTCGTCGAATTTTTTCGATAACAAATTAAACACCGAAGCGGAGATTGATTTTTCTCATTATGACGCCGATAACAGTGACGAATTTTCCTATGAAGACGACAGCGCCTGGAAGCTGGCGGTCGGGGGTTCCTGGAACGCTTATTCCTACAACATCCTCTACGAGTCTTTCGGCGAGGATTACCAGGTTATCGGCAATCCCTATATCCAGACGGACCAGGAGGGAGTGCAGGCGAATTTCGGCGCCTCTTTTCCCATTCATTCCGTCAATGTTTCCCTTTCCAGATACAACGACAACGTGGATAACGATGATTTATATGCCGAGACGGTTTCTTCCCAGGGGCAGATCCAGTATATGTTTACAAAGTTTGAAAAGCTTCCCATCGGGCTGATGTATCAGTACTCGGAAATCGAGAGCCATGATGAGCCGGAATACACATTTCCGCTGGAAAAAGAGACGGAGGGAATTTCAGCAACGGTAAATTACATTCTGGGGCAATGGAATTTCGCGTTCCAGGCCGGATTTTCCAATCAGGACGATAAAACGCCGGACAATATCGACACGGACACCGTGAATTATTCTCTGTCTTCCAGCTATGCCGCCGAACATTTCAGCTTTTCCCCTTCGGTATCCTTCAACCAGTCCAACTACAAGCCTACGGGGACGCGGACGGAAAGCTATGTGACCAGCCTGGATGTCAGGGGGGATTTCTGGGACCAACGGATTACCTATGAATGCGCCGGAACTTTCTGCCGCACGGAAGCCAGCGATCATAACACCAAGCAGGACAATTATAATTTGAATTTCCGCGTCGCTTACACGCTGCCGGAAATTTGGGAAATATCAAACCCATCCGCCGGTTTCATGGGCTACTACAACAATACGGAAGATTATGTCTATCATACCCGGACCCGCGAGTTCACGCTTCTTTTCGTGTTCTCGGCCAGCATGCCGTTTATATTTTAAGGTCAACAGGGAGCCATATCATATGAAAAAATATCTTTTGCTTTCAGCCCTTATCGTCTTTTCTTTTTTCAGCCTCCAGGGGATTTCCCCGGCCATCACGGTTACTGCCTTTCCCAGTCCAGCCGCTGTCGACCAAACGGTGACGGTAACCGTTGATTCTCTGTACACTATCGGCGCGGCTAGCCCGGACTGTACGCTGGTCGTGAATTTTGGCGACGGATCCTCATGGCAGTCGCTGGCGCCCTGTACGGCTTCCCCCTGCACGCGCACGGTCACTCACACCTATACGGCACCCGGTCAATATACCATAACGGCCCGAAGTGCCGTGGGCGCCTGTGCCTTCCCGCCTACGGCTCCCGATCCCGCCATGATCACGCTGGCGGTAGGATGCCAGCCCCTCGTCATTTCTTCTCCCGCCTCTCTGTTTCCGGGGACGCGGGGCGCGGGCTATTCCTGCGCGCTGCAGGCGAGCGGCGGGCAGCCGCCCTTTACCTGGACGGTCACGGGCGGCACCCTGCCGCCCGGTCTCAGCCTGACGGCTTCCGGCCAGATCACTGGAACGCCCACGACATCCGGGACCTATATTTTTACGGCCGGCGTCAGCGATACCTGCCCTGCCGGCGCGCAGAACGAACAAAAACAGTTTACGCTGGTTATCGGATGCCCCGTCATCACTATCACCACCGCTTCTGTGTTACCTGCCGGTGCGCCAGGCCAACCCTACTCCCGGCAAATTCTCACTTCCGGCGGGCAGCCGCCGGTTTCCTTTTCCCTGGTGGCGGGGGATCTCCCCCCCGGGCTTTCCCTGAGCGCGTCGGGCCTGATCGCCGGAACGCCTGCGGCAGCCGGGACATACAACTTCACCATTTCCGCGGCTGATTCCTGTGCCACCGGCATACAGCGGGTGCAGCAGGCTTTTTCCCTGGTTGTCGGCGGGAACCTTTCAGTGACGGTTTCTCCCGGCATATTGAAGATTCCACGGAACATGGTCTCGACCTGGACAATTGTGTATGCGTTTTCCGGTAATTTAACCGGTGCCGTTCCCCTGACGTCAAGCCAGGGGGTTTTCATGGTCGGCGGCCGGGTTATCGGTGAGATCGAAAAGCCCCTGAGCGTCAGGGTCGTCAATGGAACCGGCACGATCTCGGAAACCTTGACCATACCGGTCGCCGTTACTCTGAGAGCGGAAGAAGCCGACATGCAGCAAATCACCTACACCCGAGTCTTTACCACGGACGGCCTTACGCCTCTGACCGCCCAAATGGCACTTGTTCTCGGGACGGAAGCTACGGCCGAATTTTCCATCAACCGCCTGCAACTCTATTTTGAAAATCAGCGGGCCGAAATCACCGTCGACCGGAATCAGCCCGATCTTAAGGCTTTTGTCGATATCCGCTTCTCAGGCTCCGGGCTTTTGACCGGATACTGGGAGGTGGACGGACGTGTTCTGGAACATGTCAAACAGCATCTGGTCTACGGCGCGCCCATCACCCTTGCCACGCCGGATGTTCCGCCCCTCCCGACGTTTTCTCCGGGGACGCATATTATCCGGTTTGTCGTCACGGCGCCATGGTCCGACATTCCCATACCCCAGGCCCTTTATTTCGTGACAGCCGATGAAGCCAGAGAATTCCGATCTATTAATCTGAGCGTTCCGGAAGACCAGAGCCGAGTTCTTCACGGGCCGGTTAATTTCAAATGGCAGCCGGTCAAATGGGCCGAAACCTATCTGATCGTATTTTTTGATGACGTTGATGAAAAACCGGTTTTTTCCGCTTACACCCGTAAAAGCGCCTACCAGGCGCCGGATCTGATTCTCGGCAGATTGTTCTTAAAAAATAAGATATATCGATGGCAGGTCAAA
>CAYSMV010000433.1:0-4783 GCA_964432245.1 uncultured Desulfobacterales bacterium | reverse complement strand
TTCCCATCTCACCTTCGCGCAGCTCGACGCCGATTCAGACAAAATCGCCGACGGACTTGAAAGAACGGGCATCGGCCGCGGCACGCGTACCATCCTCATGGTCAGGCCCAGCCTGGATTTTTTTTCGCTGGTTTTCGGTCTGTTCAAAGCCGGCATCGTCCCGGTCGTGGTTGACCCCGGCATGGGCATCAAACGCATGCTGAGCTGTTTTTCGGAAAGCCGGCCCCAGGCGTTCATCGGCATTCCCCTGGCTCATGTTCTCCGGGTGATGAACCCGAAATTTTTTAAAACCGTCAAAACATGGGTCACGGTCGGCAGACGATGGTTTTGGGGCGGCCCCACACTTCAACAGATCCGCCGAAAAGGGAGTGATAATTATTCGATGGCTGAAACCGGCCGGGACGAAACCGCCGCCATTCTGTTTACCACCGGCAGTACCGGACCGGCCAAAGGCGTTGTCTACACACACGGCAATTTTGACGCCCAGATCCAGCAGATTCAGGATCATTTTCAAATTGGCCCCGATGAAATCGACCTACCCACTTTTCCGCTCTTCGCGCTCTTCGATCCGGCTCTGGGCATGACAGCCGTTATTCCGGATATGGACCCCACCAAGCCCGCTCTTGTCAACCCCGAAAAAATTATCGAGGCGATCATAAACCACGGAGTGACCAACATGTTCGGTTCGCCCGCGCTCCTGGCGAGAGTTGGCGGTTACTGCCGCAGAAAGAACATCAAACTGCCGCCTTTGCGGCGAGTTGTTTCGGCCGGCGCGCCGGTCCATCCCTCCAATATTGAACAATTCTCGCACGCCCTTTCCGAGGAGGCCGAAGTCCATACCCCCTACGGAGCTTCCGAAGCGGTCCCGATTATTTCAATCGGCAGCCGGGAGATTCTGTCGGAAACGAAAATGATGACCGAACAGGGTTTCGGAAATTGCGTAGGAAGGGCGCTGTCCAATGTGACCGTCCGGTTGATTAAAATTACGGATGCCCCCATTGAAGAATGGTCGGATGACCTTATGGTGGAGCCAGGGGAACCCGGCGAGATTGTCGTCAAGGGCCCGCATGTGACGGCAGCTTACTACAACCGGCCAAAAGACAACTCAGCCGCGAAAATACCGGACAAGGACGGGCTCTGGCATCGCATGGGAGACTTGGCCTGGATGGATCATCAGGGCCGTTACTGGTTCTGCGGCCGGAAAAATCAGCGGGTGATCACGGCCATAAAAACGCTTTTCACGATTCCCTGCGAGGCCATATTCAATAACCATCCGGACGTCGCCCGCAGCGCCTTGGTCGGCGTCGGTAAACCAAAAAACCAGACACCGGTTATATGCATCGAAGTAAAAAAGAGCAAACGAATCAGTAAAAAGGAGTTGACGTCAGAATTACTGGAGCTGGCCGGAACCCACAAGTTGACAAAAGATATCCGACATATCATATTTCACGATGATTTTCCTGTTGACATCCGGCATAACTCGAAGGTCTTCCGGGAAAAGCTGGCGGTCTGGGCCAGTAAAAAAATAAAAATCAAATGACAGCAAAAACCGCAAAAAGAGTTCTCGTCACCGGAGGCGGCGGCTTTCTGGGATCGGCCATAGTCCGACAGCTGGTCTTAAGAGGAGACCGGGTCACCAGCCTGGCCAGAAATTTGTACGGCCGGCTTGAAGCGCTGGACGTCAGGCAGATTCAGGCCGATATCAGCGATCTGAACGCTGTGATCAGGGCCTGCCGGGGAATGGACATGGTCTTTCATACCGCAGCCAAAGCAGGCGTGTGGGGAGATTACGAAGCGTATTATCGTTCCAATGTCATGGGCACCGAAAATATCGTCACGGCCTGCAAACATCATCATATACCCGTTCTGATTCATACCAGTTCTCCCAGTGTTGTTTTTGACGGAACAGACATGGAGGGGGTTGATGAATCCCGCCCCTATCCGAAATCTTTTCCCACGCACTACGTCAAAACCAAAGCCATGGCCGAACAGCTCGTCCGTTCAGCGGCGGAAAAAGGCGATATTCACGCCCTTATTCTACGACCCCACCTGATCTGGGGGCCGGGAGACCCCCACCTGGTACCGCGGGTGCTGGAACGAGCGAAAAAACTGGTTAAAGTGGGGAGCCGGGATAATCTGGTTGACACCATCTACATCGAAGACGCGGCCGCGGCTCATATCCTGGCCGGCGACAAACTGACCGCAGATCCCGCCCTTTCCGGCCGGATTTATTTTATCAGCCAGGATGAACCGATCCCCATGTGGGAGATGATCAACGGCATTCTGGAAGCCGGGGGTCTCAGGCCCATAAACAGGACCATGCCGGCCGGATTGGTCTGGCTTATTGCCGCTGCTCTGGAAGGAATTTACAAACTGGTGGGGATAAAAAATGAGCCGCCCATGACACGTTTTGTGGCCAAGGAGCTGTCCACAGCCCATTGGTTCGATATCTCCGCCGCCAAACGCGACCTTGGGTATCGTCCGCGATTTACCGTTAGACAGGGCCTGGAAAACCTGTCCCGCTGGCTTCAAGATCAGTCTTCGCAAAATATTACCTGACGCGAAGCTTCTGCCCCGGCATGATTACGTCGGATTCCAGATTATTCATCTTCTTTAAAGCATCCGGTTCCAGATTGTGCTGCTGGCTGATACTGTAAACTGTATCGCCCTTCTGGACCTGATAATAGTTGGGTTGATCGACAGCGGCCTCCTTGGACGGCGCCTGTGATAGCGCTTTTTCTTTTACGGGGGGTACCGGAGGGATAGCGGTGTCCTCAATTTTTTCAGGGGAAACTTTTTTATCATCCTTTGGAACGACACCCTGGATCTGCTCTTCGATTTTGCTGACGGCAATCATTAAATCCGCCTGCCGACGTTCGCTATCCGCCATAAACCGTTCGATCTGCTTATCTCGCTCGTTATCGGCTTCATGATTAAATTCAATCGTAGTCACACGGGTTTCAAGCCGTTTCAATCGGGATGTTATTTCTTCCATATCTTCGTCAGGGGTGGAGGAAGCGCAACCCACCGCCAGAATCAGAAACGAAACGATAAAAACAACCATAAAAAATGTCGTACGATCAACTACTGGTTCAGACATGACGGCGCTCATCCTTTTCATCCTATCCTCCTGCTCTTCCGAAATAGGCCCGATCCCCTGGACAATCACTTATACTCTGATAAAATAAGACTGACGGATCTGATTATCTTGTTAATATGACGATCCGATCCGGTTGTCAAATAAAACAATTTTATCACAATTTTCAGGAGGTCTCCAGCATGCTGACGGAAAAACAACTTTCCAGATACGCGGAAGTTCTTTTATGGGGGCTGTCGACAGCCCGTAAAAAACCGTTTAAAAAAAACGACATCGTGATAGTCCACTATAATTTAAGAGCAGTCCGGCTGGTTGAAATTCTTTATAAAAAGTTGCTGGCCGCCGGTCTAAACCCAGTCCTTCGCGCCGGTTTGACGCCGAACATGGAACAGGGCTTTTTTACCCTCTCTAACAATGAACAGTTATCTTTTAGACCCCCCGGAGAAAAAAGGCTGATCCGGAAAATCAACGGATCGGTCTCAATCATCGCGCCGGAATCATTGACTCATTTGAGCGGCGTTGACCCCGACAAGATCGGAAAAGCAGCCATTGCCAGAAAACCGTTGCGCGACATCCTCGAAAAGCGGGAAAATAACGGCGACTTTGGCTGGACCCTGGGGTTGTTCCCCACGGCCGCTTTGGCAAAACATGCCGGCATGTCTCAGAGTGAATATAGCCGACAAATTGCCAGGGCCTGCTTTCTGGACAAGGTGTCACCTGTTTCCCATTGGAAAAACATTTTTAAAAATGCCCGGGATATTAAAAAATGGCTGAATGGCATGAAAATCAGGACTCTGCGAATCGAGTCCAAAAACATGGATATCGCGATCACACCGGGTATTGACAGGCAGTGGATAGGAGTTTCCGGTCACAATATCCCGAGTTTTGAAATATTCCTCTCCCCTGACTGGCGGGGCACCGGAGGCGTCTATTACGCCGACATGCCTTCGTATCGTGACGGCAATCTGATAAAAAATTTGAGAATCGAATTTTCGTCCGGAAGGGCCGTCAAAATTACCGCCGAAAAAGGAGAACAATTCGCCCGCAAGCTCATGGCCACGGACACCGGCGCCGGTCAGCTGGGAGAATTTTCATTGACCGATAAAAGATTCTCAAAGATTAACCGTTATATGGCCAACACGCTCTTCGATGAAAACTTCGGCGGCAGCCAGGGCAATTGCCATGTTGCGCTGGGCGCATCCTATACGGACACCTACGCGGGAAACCCTGCCGAATTGACGTCTTCCCGAAAAAAAGAACTGGGTTTTAACGAATCAGCCATTCATTGGGATATCATAAATACGGAAAAAAAATGCGTGACGGCCGTGCTGACGAGCGGCATAAAAAAAATAATATATGAAAACGGGATGTTCAGCGTATAAAAGTTCCGCCATCGTTATTTTTGATAATCTCATAAAGAGTCGAAAATATCCTGTTTCATCATGCCGGCGAAACCCGGCATCCGGTAAACTCAACTGGTTTTTAACTCCGGGTCAAACCCGGAAAAACGATGTAACGACTTTACGAAACCATCATTTGTAGTATATTTTGATCTGGTTGGTATCGTTTCGAGGCTGACCCGGCGTGGGCTGTCCCGATGTGATGACGACGCTCTCTCCAACGGCAAAGGCCGGACAAACGCTGATAAATTTTTCCACCCGTTCCAGATGATCGGATAAATGATCG
>CAYSMV010000432.1:0-13494 GCA_964432245.1 uncultured Desulfobacterales bacterium | reverse complement strand
TTTTATTTAAATTTTTTAAAATACCAAAAATTTGAAAAAATAGTCAAGATTAATATTAAAGTCAAAACAATAAAAAAACAGGTTGGATTCATCTGCCGATTCTTCGCGACAGATCAAGGCAAATCAATACCGTTGTTCTTGCGATTCAGTAAATGTGTTGGGGGCGTTTCTGATCTTTTACCGCCAAAGCCGGATCGATTCGCTCCGGCCGTGGCCCTTTCCTTCACTGAACACTCCGGGCCAGATACAAAACAAATTTGCTGCCCTTCCCGGGTTCGCTTCCAAAATCAAGGCGTCCCCCATAAGACTCTACCAGCCGGTGGACGACTGAAAGGCCGAGGCCGGACCCTTTTGATTTGGTCGTAAAGAAAGGATTAAAAATAGAATCGATAATATCCGGCGGCATACCGCAGCCGTCATCAATGATTTCGAGCCGGACCATCTTGTTGCGGACCGGATAAAGATTGGCGGTAATGGTGCCGGTTCCGTTATCCGTTTCATTGATCGCGTCAGCCGCGTTTATCAGCAGGTTCCACAAAATCTGGCGCAGATATTCCGGGTCCATATCGACCCAGAGGCCGGGAGTAATGTTAGCCACGCACTGGATATCGCCTTTATGTGTTAATCCGGCTTCAAACAGCCGCAGCGTCTCTTCCAGAATTTCATCCAAAGGTATTGTTTTTATGTTCCCTTTATGGGGTCTGGCAAAAAGAAGAAAATTGGTTACCAGTGAATTCAACCTTTTTGCTTCGCGCTGAATTATTTTCATTAACCTTGAATCATCGGGATTGTCTGTAACACAACATCCTTCCAGCATTTCTATCGCACCGGTCAAAGCGGCCAATGGGTTTTTTATCTCATGCGACAGCCCCGCGGCCATTTCCCCCACCACCGCCATTTTCTCCACTCGCTGGACATATTTTTTCATTGCCAGCAGTTCACCACGGGCCTTTCTTTCCTGCTCCACCAGGAGGCTGGTCAGAAAGGCCACGGCAAAAAAGGCGAACATCATGATGACGGTCTTGTATAGAACGTTCGGCCCGCTGTATGTAGCTCTTGTCACGATAAAATCAATATCCGAAGGGGTGATGAGACCGTAATATTCAAGATCGATCATGATGCCGTATTGAATACTGCAAAGAGCGGCGATGATCATGCCGCCTCTCCGAAAAAGGAAAAAACAGGCACTGATGATAACGATAAGGTAGAGAAAGGTAAAAGCGCTGTAAAAACAACCGGTAATGTAGACGATAAACGTAACGGTAATGGTATCAATACATATCTGAAAATAAGTAAAGACGATTTTCCGTTTTACAAACGGCAGGGCGGCAGCGTATCCGACTGAAAAAATCAGCGTTGATATTGAAATGGCATAAAGCAGCAGCAGCGATTCATCGGCATAATAGAAATTTCTTATTTTCGCGAAAAAAATCGTGGAGCCGAGGAGGAAGATCGCGAAAAGAGCGCGAAAAATAATAAGCCATTTAAGCCGGCGACTGAATTCATCTGTGGATCTCGAATCTTTAAGCATGTATAACCTGAACCTTACCACAGACAGTTATCTTGCCTAAAACAGCTTAACAAAAATCCGGGCAAGATAAGAAGCGGCTTTTATCCGCCTGAGATCGCTCCCGCCATTTGGAATACCGGCAGGTACATGGCGACAACCAGCCCGCCGATTGTTCCTCCCAGGAAAACCATCATCAACGGTTCTATGGCGGAGGTCAGGGCTTCCACGGCGGCATCGACTTCTTCTTCGTAGAAAATGGCGATTTTTTCCATCATGGCGTCAAGCGCTCCGGTCGATTCACCGACCGCGATCATCTGGCAGACCATGGAGGGGAACACCCCGGTTTCCGACAACGGATCGGCCACCGTCCGGCCCTCTGAAATGCCGGCTCGGGTGAAATAGATAGCGTTCTCGATGATTTTATTTCCCGCTGTTTTGGCCACGATATCAAGGGCGTCAAGTATTGAGACGCCGCTTGCCAGCATGGTCCCCATGGTCTGGGTGAACCTGGCGACGGCGGACTTTCGTATTAAAACTCCGATAATCGGAATTTTAAGAAACAGATTATCGACGATCAGCCGGCCTTTTTCGGTTTTATAAAACTGCCTGTAAGCGACCACGAACAGCACCACGCCGGCAATAAGGAAAAGTATCTTGCTTTTTACGATTTCGCTGGCAGCGACAACGATCTGGGTGGGAAGCGGCAACTCTTTACCGAAATCCGCGAACATTTGCTGAAAAACCGGGATAACAAACACCAGGATAACAATAACAACGATAATGGCGATGCAGATGGTAATAGCCGGATACATCATGGCGCCTTTTATCTGCTTCTTCAGCTTAGCGGCTTTCTCCATGTATGTTGATAACCGCTGCAGGATCTTGTCAAGAATACCCCCGGCTTCACCGGCGGCGATCATATTGACAAACAGGGAATCGAACTGTTTGGGATGCTTTTTAAGTGCCTCGGCTAATGTCAACCCGCTTTCGACATCATTTTTTATGGTTTTCAGTATTTTCTTAAAAGTTTTATTGTCTGCCTGAGAGTGCAGGATTTCCAGGCATTGAACGATCGGCAGCCCGGCGTCGATCATGGTCGAGAACTGCCTGGCAAAAATAATAACATCCTGCTCCTTTACCGGGGGCTGAAGGAACTCGACATTTTCAAACAGGTCTTTCGGCTTTTTCTTGATTTTTGACGGCGTAATACCAAGCCTTTGCAGCTGAGCCCGTACCGCCTCTTCACTGGCTGCGTCTATCTCCCCCTTCTGATTCTCATTCCGGCGTTTGCCTTCCCAGAGGTAGACCGGCATATTATCCCCCTTTTCTCATAGAATGATTCGTTTGCAGCGCCGGTATACAAGAGGCTTTTCTGGCGTATATTGGCGCTATTATCAGTATAAAAAAACAAATAATAATATTCAAGTAATTATATACCAAAACACTGTTTTGATGATATTGTCGGAAATATCAGAAATTTTATTTTTTTGCCATCTTCCATGATGTTTGATAAATAGTGCCCATCCATTTATTATGGACGGCACATGAATCGGTTTCCAGTTCAGAAATGTGATTTTTTTGCAAGGTCAAGAAAAACAGGGGGTTTTGCGGAGGTGGACTTTTCGTACGCCACACAAAAAAACTCGCAGTTTGGCGCCGGGATTGCGAAAAAAGGCCATTTATGGATGAAAACCAAATAACGCCACGTATCATATGCTGGGGCGCCCGATTTCAGTAGTGAGTACTACAAAGACGATCTTGAAAACGGAACATGTTGACATGCCGGAAAAGCAGCCGCCGCGAAAAAAAAAATTAACCGTTATCACCACTCACGTTAATTCGGATTTTGACGCCATAGCTTCCGTGCTTGCGGCCCAGAAGCTTTACCCCGGATCGGTCGTGGTTCTGCCGGGCTCCAACGAAAAAAATCTGCGCGATTTTTTCATCAGTTCCATGGCCTATCTGTTCAACATGAAAAACATCCGGGACATAGATTTTTCAAAAGTAAAAAGACTGGTTATCGTTGACACCAAACAAAAAAACCGTATCGGACCGCTGATCGAACTGCTCAACGACAAATCTCTTGAAATTCATATTTTTGACCATCATCCCGTATCTGACAATGATATCAACGCTGACGTCCTGGTGAACGAAATAATCGGCGCCACGGTATCGATCCTGACGGAACGGATCCAAAAAGAGGGCCTCCCGATTTCCCCGGACGAAGCCACCGTGATGTGCCTGGGAATCTATGAAGATACCGGTTCCTTTACGTTCGCTTCGACGACTCCCAGGGATTTTGAAGCCGCCGCTTTTCTTGTGTCTAAAGGCGCCAGCCTGAATACTATCGCCAATATAATCTCCAGGGAGATGACGCCGGAGCAGGTTGATATTCTAAACAGCATGATCAAAAACTCCCGTGTCCACGAAATCAATGGAACAGCGGTTGTCGTCACCTCTATCTCCCTGGATGATTATGTGCCGGATTTCGCGTTTCTGGTGCATAAAATGCAGAGAATGAAAAACCTGAACGTGATCTTTGCTCTGGCCCAGATGGGCAACAAAATATATATTGTCGGCAGGTCCAGAATACCGGAGGTAGACACCGGCAACGCGCTGGTTCCATTCGGAGGAGGCGGGCACGCCTATGCCGCTTCCGCCAGCACCAGGGATATGACGCTGCCCCAGGCCGAACAGCAGCTGTTAAAGCACCTGACAAAACAGATACAGTCCAGAATTTGCGCCAGGGATGTGATGTCGTTTCCCGTTATTTCGGGAACCCCGGACATTACCTGCCGGCAGGCCGGTGAGCTGTTGACCCGGTACAATATCAACGCCCTGCTGATTACGGAAAAAGAAAACGCAAAAGGTGCATTGCTGGGTTTTATCACCCGGCAGGTTATAGAAAAAGCTCTGTATCACGACCTGGGCGAAGCGGCCGTCGGCGACTACATGACAACCGACTTTTCCCTTTCGAATCCGGACGATGACCTGTCTGATATCCAGGAAAGGATTATTGAAGGCCACCAGCGCATCCTGCCGGTTGTCGAAGACGGCGCCATCCTGGGGGTGATTACCAGAACCGACCTGCTGAATCTTCTGGTCTCGCGCGGCAAAAGAGAAAAGGAACATCAGCCGGAGCAGATCGACGGCGCCATTCATTCTAAAGCAAAAAATATTAATCGGTTTATGATGGAACGGCTGCCCGGGCGCATTCTGGATTTTCTCAAGGCCGCCGGAGAGACGGCCTCTGCAATCGGTTACAGCGCCTATGTCGTCGGCGGATTTGTCCGCGATCTGTTCCTCTACCGGGCAACAGAGGACGTTGATCTTGTCATCGAAGGCGACGGCATCGCGTTCGCCAGAAAATTCGCCGAGGCCAGGGACGCCCGTATTCACTACCACCGCAAATTCGGCACCGCCGTCATTACCTTCGCCGACGGCTTCAAAATTGACGTCGCTTCAGCCAGGCTCGAATACTATCAGTTCCCGGCCGCATTGCCGACAATTGAATTAAGCTCGATAAAACTCGATCTTTTCCGACGGGATTTTACCATCAACACCCTGGCGATATGCCTTAACCCTGAAAAATTCGGCATGTTGCTCGACTTTTTCTCAGGGCAAAGGGATATCAAGGAAAAAACCATTCGCGTCCTGCACAACCTGAGCTTCGTGGAAGATCCGACCCGCATTTTTCGCGCCATCAGATTTGAGCAGAGATTCGGATTCACGATCGGTAAAATGACCTCGGGACTGATTGAAAACGCCGTTAAAATGAATTTTTTTAAAAAACTGAGCGGACGGCGGGTTTTCGGCGAAATCAGCCAGATTCTGGAAGAAGACAATCCGGTGCCCGCGATTAAGCGTCTGGCGGAGTTCGAACTTCTGGCGGCGATGCATCCCGCCATTAAAATCAATAAAACAATGCTCTCAGCCCTTGATTCCGTCCGGGAAGTATTGGCCTGGTACGACCTGCTCTTTCTGGAAAAAACATATATGAAATGGGCGGTTTATTTTCTATCGCTGGTTAACCGGTGCGATCAGCAAACGACAATTGAAATCTGCGACAATTTCGAGTTAAACAAAAAATATCAGCAGCTTTTTGCTTTTGAACGATTTGAGGCCGTTACGGCGCTTTCCCTGATTAAGCGGAGCTTGCCGGTTAAAAACAGTATTCTTTACGAATATTTAAAACCGTTCCGAACGGAACTGGTGCTTTATATTATGGCCATGGCGGATAACGATGACGTCAGAAAACATATTTCTAATTATATTCTTCAATTAAAAACAGTCCGTCCGCTTATCAAAGGTGAAGACCTGCGACAAACAGGAATCACATCCGGCCCGATTTACAGCAAAATTCTCAAGGAGGTGCTGCACGCCAGACTGGACGGTAAAGTCACAACCAAAAAAGATGAAATGGAGTTCGCCGCGCGATATGCTTCCCGACATCAACATTAACCGGATCATCGTCATGGTCGTGCCTCTCCTTTTCGCGGTCAGCTTTCATGAGGCCGCTCATGGTTACGCGGCCCTGAAGATGGGTGACGATACCGCGGCGCGCGCCGGAAGAGTCTCTTTAAATCCGATTCGCCACCTTGATCCCTTTGGATCATTCATTCTGCCGCTGCTGCTGGCGGTGTTCGGCGCTCCTTTTGTTTTCGGATACGCCAGGCCGGTACCGGTTAATTTCGCCCGACTGACAAACTGGAAAAAAGGGACCCTCTGGGTGGCATCAGCCGGCATACTGGCCAATCTTGTTTTCCTGGCCATTTCCGGAATATGTTTTCGACTATTATTCGCCGCGGCACAGGCTTCGATGCCCATGGACTCAATCGCGCTGTTTCTGATAACAGACCTGCTGCTGATACTCGGTTACAGTGTACTGATCAACGCCCTGCTGGCGGTTTTTAACCTGTTGCCGGTTCCACCGCTTGACGGCAGCAGAATTCTTTTTGTATTCCTGCCTTTGCGCCTGCAAAAACGATTTGCATCCCTGGAGCGCTTCGGTATAATACTCGTGCTTCTGTTGCTGATGGTTAAAGCGGACTGGCTGTTTACCCTTATCTGGTTTGTCATTACACCACTGGTCTACCTCGCCCTCGGCAACAGAGGGCTGGCTTTTATCGCGGGGTAATGGTTTTTTTTCGTTTTTTTATATTTCGTTCAGGAGCATTTTCATGACGACAAAAAAAAGAATTTTAAGCGGTATGCGTCCCACCGGCCCTCTTCATCTGGGCAACCTTCACGGCGCGCTGGCCCATTGGGTTAGTCTCCAGGATGAATTTGACTGTTTTTTCTTCATCGCCGACTGGCATGCCCTGACCAGTGATTATGAAAACCCGGAAAACCTGACCGATTATTCCCGGATGATGGCCATAGACTGGTTAAGCGCCGGTCTCCTGCCGGACAAGAGCACGCTCTTTGTCCAGTCGCAGGTCAAGGAACACGCCGAGCTGTTTCTGATACTCTCCATGCTGACCCCGCTGGGATGGCTGGAACGGAACCCGACTTACAAAGATCAGATGACGCAATTAACCGGAAAGGATATCTCAACTTTTGGTTTTCTCGGCTATCCGGTATTACAGGCGGCGGATATCATTATGAAAAAAACCAACTTCGTGCCCGTCGGAGAGGACCAGGTGCCGCATGTCGAAATCACCCGGGAGATCGCCCGGCGCTTCAACCATTTTTACGGCCCTGTCTTTCAGGAGCCCCGGGCGAAATTAACGGAAACGCCGCGGATCCTCGGTATCGACCGCAGAAAAATGAGCAAAAGTTACGATAACGCCATCTACCTGGCCGATTCACCGGAAACCATCATGGAGAAAACGGCGAGGATGATCACGGATCCCCAGCGGGCCAGGAAAACGGATCCCGGGGATCCGGACGTGTGCAATGTGTTTTCATTCCATAAGCTGTACACGAAAGCCGCCACTGTCGCTGCCATAAATGAGGATTGCCGTAAAGCCGGCATCGGCTGTATTGAATGCAAGAAAAAACTGGCCGCCAGCCTGGCGGCGGGGCTGGCCCCGATTCAGGAACGGCGGTCATACTACGCGCAACGGCCGGAACTGGTTGATGACATCATGAATGCGGGAACCGCTGAGGCGCGGAAAGTGGCTCAACAGACAATGGATGAAGTGCGTAAGGCGATCGGCCTTTAATCTCATATATTCCGTTTTAATTAAAAAATGTCACGCCTGCCATGCCGGACACTGATAAAACAGAAGAAATACTGGGAATCAACGATCCCTACAAGGTAAAGACCGAGATTTTCGAAGGTCCCATGGACCTGCTGGTGTACCTTATTAAAAAAAACGAGGTCAGTATATATGACATTCCCATCGCCAAAATTACCGGGCAGTTTCTGGAATACATAGAATGGATAAAAATGCTGAATATCGATGCCGCCGGAGATTTCCTCTATATGGCGTCCATTCTGACGAACATCAAGTCCCGCACCCTGTTGCCGTCGCACGCAAGCGACGGGGAGGAAGAGGAAGATCCGCGGGCTGAAATCACCAGGGCTCTGGAAGAATACATGAAGATCAAATCGGCCGCGGAAGATCTCAACACCAGAGACATCCTGAACGAAGACACCTTTGTCAGAATAACCGATAAAAAAGTATTCCGCCGGGAAATCGACCCCGACATGATCGAAGTCGGTTTGTTCGAGCTGATCGATGCCTTTCAAAAAGTGCTTGACAAAATTCCTTCTTATTCAAAAATAGTGCTGGCCAGAGACGAAATTTCGATTAAAGACAAGATATCTGAGATAGTGGACAAGCTGGAAAAGAAAAAATCCATTGCGTTTACCGAGCTGTTTGGCGAGGCGGTACAAAAAAGTGAGGTGATTGCCATCTTTCTGGCCTTGCTGGAGATGGTCAAGCTGCAGCTGGTCTCCATCCGGCAGCATACCGAAAGCGGCGTCATACGGCTGTTCTATCTGTAAATTTAAAAAATGGGGGGAACATAAAGACCCGTGCGGAATGATCTGAAAAATATCGTTGAAAGCCTGCTGTTTGTCGCCGACAGCCCCATTGATATCCGAACATTTAAACAGATTATTCCCGATGCCGACACAAAAGATATCCGGCAGGTACTCAGTGAGTTGATCACGGAATACGAGGCGCGGCAGGGCGGTTTTCTGCTGCATGAAATAGCCGGGGGTTTCCAGTTCAGAACCTGTCCGGCCTACAAGGACTGGATCAAAAAACTGGTCAAGCCTTCTCCCGTCCGCCTCAGCAAGGCGGCTCTGGAAACCCTGGCCATCATCGCCTACCATCAACCCATCATCCGGGCCGATGTGGAGCGGATCAGAGGCGTTGATTCCGGGGCGATTATCCGCGGTCTTCTGGAACGAAAGCTGGTCCGCATCCTCGGGAAAAAAGAAATTCCCGGCCGGCCGCTGATTTACGCCACCACCCGGAAATTCCTGGAAGTGTTTAATCTGAAAAGCCTGAGCGACATGCCCACCCTGAAAGAAATCCAGGAGTTCGACAAAACGGGGGTCGAAGCGTTCAGCGCCGGGCAGCCGGAACAAACAAGGACGGAGGGAGAAGAGCCGTCTTCCGGACCGGATAATGAGACGCCGGAGAGCCATGAAACGGGCCTTCCGGAGGAAATGGAGGATACGGAGATTTCGGTGGAAACCGAAAATTCGGATTACCCGGAACAGGAAGTGGATAGACCGGAAACCGATGGCCCGGAGGATGATTTTTCCAAAGAATCAGAATAAGAAGAGCCCGGCAAAAAACCCCGGGCCGGCATAAAATGGTTCTTGACCGGTACCACGGTCTCTGGTATTTTTATCGGCGGTCAAAAAAGACCGGGCGGTTAACTCAGCGGGAGAGTGCTACCTTCACACGGTAGAAGTCACTGGTTCAAACCCAGTACCGCCCACCATAAACATCAAGGGGGTTGTGAAAATCACAACCCCCTCCATTTTTGTGGCCAACTTGTGCCGGTTCCTCCTTATATTTCTGTAAAGAATTGCCACTCCTCATCGTAACTGGTTTTTGTGTAAACTCTAACATCTAATTTATGTTCATTTGATATCTTAATAGTTTTCAAAAGTTTATCCAAATCATATAATCTGAAAAAGTCAGGATCTTCCCGGACAATTTAAGCCGGGAATAAAGCGCCACCCCTGAACTCCTCATACCGCCCTGGACAGATGCCGATGATACTTGCCCGTTGCAGCGCAGCCGAACGCGGGCGGTTTTTCCGGGAAAAGCGGACAGGCTGTCTGAGCGCCAGGAAAAGCGCTCGCGCGAGGGCAGCCGAAGGCCAAGCTGCCGGGCAATGTTTCTTTTGGATACTTTTCTTGGCGTCAAAGAAAAGTATCAATCAGCGCGCTGGCGCAACACCTTCTTATCCACCTTGCCGACCGTGGTCAGCGGCAGCTCGTCTAAGATGCGAACCCGCTTGGGCACTTCATAGGGAGAAAGCTTTTCCCTGGCAAAGGTGATGATATCCTTCTCCAGGGCTGCTTTATCCTTTGCCAGTTCATGCCCCTCGACGGGCTTGACATAGGCTTCCACCAGCTCCGAGCCGGGCCGATCCGGATTCTGACGGCCGATGGTGGCGATCATTTCAATGGCCGGGTGCTCGGACAAGATATCTTCTACCCTCCGGGAAAAAACCTTGAACCCGCTGACGATGATCATATCCTTGGTGCGGTCGACGATCCGCAGATAGCCGTCTTCATCCTGGACGGCGACATCACCGGTGTGCATATACCCCTCGGCGTCGAACACCTTTTTCGT
Source organism: uncultured Desulfobacterales bacterium (assembly GCA_964432245.1). Classification (GTDB taxonomy): domain Bacteria; phylum Desulfobacterota; class Desulfobacteria; order Desulfobacterales; family Desulfosudaceae; genus JBFMDX01. Next base: position 3,213 of record CAYSMV010000432.1, on the reverse strand, counting down.
CTCTTCCGGCTGATTGAAATAACCTACCATGACCTGGGGCCCCTTGACGCAGATCTCGCCGGGCTGGCCGATGGGTACGCGTTCCCCGGTCTCCGTGCTTTTCAGACAGATGTCCGTATTGGGCAGGGGCAGACCGATATGGCCCAGTTTCTTTTTCCCGTTAAAGGGGTTCATGGTGGTCAGCGGAGAAGTCTCGGTCATGCCGTAGACTTCCAGCAGCTTTCCCGGGCCGACAATCTGCTCCAGTTGCCGCTGTGATTCTTCTGGAAATGGAGAAGCCGCGGAGATACAGGCTTCCAGGCCGGAATGATCCAGGGTTTTAAATACAGGATTGGCGATCAGCATCTGAAACAGGGACGGCACGTTGACCAGTACCGACGGACGGTATTTTTTGATTTCCCGGCAGATATGATCCGTATCCCTGGGATTGGGAATCAGCACCTGGGTCCAGCCCAGATAAATACAGTTCTTATTGAAAAACAGGCCGGCGATGTGGAAAAAGGGAAAACCGGACAATGCCAGGCCCAGTCCCTTTTCCCAGTGCAGCCAGTGCTGAACGATAAGCAGATCGGCCACCACGTTGCGGTGGGTCAGCTGCGCTCCTTTGGGCAGACCGGTGGTGCCGCCGGTATACTGGATATAGGCGATATCATCCGGCGTAACCGTAACCCCGGGATCGGCGTCATCATAGGCGGAACCTTTGATGACCCGCTCAATCTTCAGCACGGTCTTACCCGCCAGCGGCGTTACCTTGCCCTGGGGGATTTTCCCCAGCCGTTTGCCCAGGAAACGTTTGACGGGTGAAAGAAAACCGCCCACGCCGGCGACGATGACCAGCTTCAGGTCCGGCAGTTCATCGGCGATCTTGACAAGATGGGCGGCAAAAACAGCGTCCAGCGTCACCAGGGCCCTGGCCCTGGAATCCGTGAGCTGGTGTTTCATTTCCGGCGCCGACAGCAGCGGAGAGACACCGGACACGACGCAGCCGGCGCGCAGTGTTCCCATCCAGGCGATGCCGTACTCCGGAATATTGGGCAGGTTGATTCCGACCACGTCGCCTTTCTGAAAACCGTTGTCCAGCAGCATGCGCGCGAAGCGATTGGCATAGCGACCAAGATCGGAAAAACTGATGTGCCTGCCCATGAAGGCGTAAGCCGTCTTGTCGCCGAAATTCATAAAGGTGGGCCGGACGGCGTCGACATAACTGATCTCCCATTGATCAGGCGACAGATCACCAACCCCCTGATCATAGGACTTGGTCCAGAAACGTTCCTTGGCCATGTTTTTCCCCTCCCCGGTAAATTGATATAATTGGATTTTGTGTTAAAGCGTCCTGCGCTGTTGTTCCAAAATAATATCTCAAAGGCTTAGGGCGAAGCTCCTTTTATTCGCACCTTGACCCTTTGGGGGCCGGTTGAAACCGTCCGCTAAATTTCTCGAACTCGGGCTTCGCCCTCAAACAACGAGAAATTCTTAACGCAGCCCGCTTCAACCGGCTTTTTCCCCAAAGGCTCAGAATGGTGCTCACAAAAAGAACTTCGCCGCAAGTTCATTCTAATTGGCCTGACAGAACCTGGCCTTCTAACAAACAGTTGGACTTAATGACAACAATTGCCTATGTGATAAAAAAACCATTTTTTGTTTATTTCTGAACAATAATATGCGCCTTTATTATATTATTTCGGCATCGGAATCAAAAGGTCGCCATGCCGATACCGCCGTTGATGGCAACAGGTCCGCTTTTCAGGCAGCGCCACGTATCTGCTTTACCGCCGCCACGATTTCCGGCAGCGCTTCGCCGGCCTTCATGGGTATATAGGCGTCGGAAACCGCGTAAAACGGATTCTCGTTGGGATTGACCACGATTACGCCGGCCCCGGCCTGCTTGGCTTCAAACGGAAAATAAGCCGCGGGATAGACTACTCCGGAGGTTCCCAGGGCCAGCATGGCGTCACAGGTCCTGACGGCATCAAACGCGGCGGGCAGACCTTGAACGGTCTCGCCGAACATGACCACATCCGGCCGCATCATGGCCCCGCACTTGCCGCATCTGGGCATAATGTCCATAAACGCCGAAAGAGAGTAATCCTTCAAAGCACTGATTTTGCTTTTGGCCTCTTTTAACAGCGGCTTCCGTTCTTTCTCTTCTCTGTTGCCGCAGGCGGTGCAGCAGAACCTGAACGCGTTGCCATGCACTTCGATCACCCTGGTATTGCCGGCTTCCCAATGCAGATTGTCAATATTCTGGGTAATCACTGTTTTGATTATCCCCATTTTTTCAAGATCAAAAAGCGCCCGGTGGCCGGGGTTGGGCTCCGCTTTTTCCAGGGCATCCAGCAATTCGATAAACACCGACACATATTTTCCGGGGTGCTTTTCCAGCGCGCCAAGCAGCCCGGCAGTGGTCCCGACTTGTCTGGGATCAAGTTTTTCCCACACGCCCCCGGGATCCCTGAAAGTAGCGATTCCGCTTTCCGCGGAAATACCGGCGCCGGAAGAAGCCACCGCGTTTTCCGCCTTCGCCAGTATGCCGGCCGCCCGGAAAATCTCATCTCTGATGTTCATTCAGCCCCCTCGCCGATTCTCGTTTTTCCACTTCTTGTATCCATGCAGATCCTTTTCCAGAAGATAAAGACAAAACACGGCTATGATGGCGTCGTCAATCTGTCCATAAACCGGCAAATAATCCGGTACAATGTCAAACGGCAAAAAAATATAAACAAACACAAAAACCAGAACCGCGACCGACCGTATCGGCACCCGGCGGTATCTTCCCCGGAAAAAATCGTTGATCATTAAAAACAAAAGAGAGATATCTTCGATCAGACGTCCCAGAAGACCGAATCGATTATAACGGTCTGGATCTTTTTGCCGGATCATTTTAATCCACGGCCTTATCAGCGTTGGTCAGCTCAACGACAATGCTGTCTTCCAGTACGTCCATAACGGTTATTTTAAAAAAATCGGAACGCTTCTCGGCCAGGGCCCTGGCCAGTTGCCGGGAGCTTCCCTGAAAATCGACACTCATAACCGCTTCATCTATTTTCATTTCATTGATTCGCGGCCGGTTAACCCCCTCAATCGCATCCAGAATATCACGAAAGGCGTTGAGCCTGGCAAGATATCCCGCGCCCTGAATCCGGATCCGGAAAGCCTGCGGCCTGTTTTTCTCTTTTTCAAAAGCATGGATGATGGCGGGTGAAAACTGGCGGG
>CAYSMV010000431.1:0-2941 GCA_964432245.1 uncultured Desulfobacterales bacterium | reverse complement strand
CGGGCTTTCTGGCTGACCAGCCCCCGCGCTTCCAGGATCTCTTTTATCAGCGCCTCGTCGGTGGCCAGGCCCAGGGCTTTTTCAAAGGATTCTTCGGCTTTTTTGACGTTGCCGGACACGGCATAAGCCCGGCCCAGGTCAAGCAGGAAATCAGCGGCCGGGGTCAGGGCCAGGGCTTTTTCCAGGGCGGAAACGGCCAGGTCCGGCTTTCCCATGGTCAGGTATGTCTTTCCCAGCCAGTGCTGGGCAAAGGAAAAATCAGGCTGCAATTCCAGGCATTCTTGAAAATGCTCGATGGCGTGGGGAAAGTCCCGTTTAAAAAAACAGGCCTGCCCGATCAGAAAATGGGGAAAATGAGGGGTGGCGTAAAGATAGTCCTCCGTGATCGGAGACAGGATCTCGATGGCCTTGTCCCACTCTTTTATTTCCATGTAAACCACGCCCAGGTTGTTTCTGGCCGTGGCAAAATCGGGTTTTAAGGCCAGCGCCTTCTGATAATTCTCGATGGCGCCGGGATATTTTTTCCTTTGATAAAAAAATATGCCCAGGTCATAGTAAATATGGGCATCGGCAGGGTCCAGTTCCAGGGCGCGCATCAGTTCCCGGTAGGCCGGGGCATATTTTTTTTCGGACAGAAACGCCTCGGCCAGCCTGCGGATTTTCAGGACATCCTCTTTTTTTTCTTTTTCCGTCGGAACCGTGGCGCAGCCCGTCAGGACAAGAGCCAGAAGGAGCGATAACCAGAAACGTGTTTTCATTTTTGTCCTCAAGAGATTGTTGTTAATTGCAGGCGCCGGGCGATTTCCCTGGCGGTGGCCTTTATCACGTCTTTTTCTTTGAATTGTTTTCCGTCGGCCGCGCCGGCCGCTTCCGGAACGGTTACCAGTTGCGGCGCGTTGATCAGATCCGGATCGGGAATAACATTATATTGGGGCGGAAAACTGTTGTCAAAATACATCTGTTGAAAGTTTGCGAATTTCAGGGCGTGGGCCGTTGAATCCAGGACAGCCGTTTCTTTTTTGTCGACCAGGTTTTCGCTGATGGCGACCACCAGCCCGGCCAGGCTTTCTCCGCCGTGGGTGCAGGCGATGTTGCCGTAACGGTTGGCGATCAGCTGCCAGTCCATGATCTGCTGTTCGGAGACTTCGGTGACGAAAATTCTGCGGCCGCCGGCCGCCGCTTCGTACTGCCGGGCCAGATGAATCACCCGCGGCATGGAGACGGGGTTGCCGATCATGGCGGCCTGGGCCACGCTGGATTTTACCTGTATGGGAACAAACTTCCGCCTGGCCGGATCCGGTTCCTGGTAGTAACGGAAAACCGGATTGGCGTGGCTGGACTGCACGCCGATGATTTTGGGCAAATCGGTAATGATGCCGGTCTGAAAAAATTTGAGAAACCCGCTCATGACCGCGGTAATATTGCCGGCGTTGCCGATCGGCACCACCACCACTTTATCGGCCATGTCATAGGCAAAGTCCTGGGCGATTTCATAAGAGTAGGATTCCTGGCCGAGGATGCGCCAGGCGTTTTTCGAGTTCAGCAGGGCCACGTTGTAATTTTCGGACAGCTCTTCCACCACCTTCATGCAATCGTCAAACACGCCGGGGATTTCGAAGACCGCGGCGCCGTTGCCCAGGGGCTGGGAAAGCTGCTGGGGCGTTACTTTTTTATGAGGCAGCAGCACGGCTGATTTGACCCGCGGCTTAAGATAGGCGGCGTACAGGGCGGCCGAGGCCGAGGTGTCGCCGGTTGAAGCGCACACGGCCAGCACCTCTTTTATTTTTTCGCTTTGGAGAAGATAGTTGATGCGGGAAAAGGCGCTGGCCATGCCCCGGTCTTTAAACGAGGCGCTGGGATTCTGGCCCTCGTTTTTAAAGAAGAAACGGAAGCCTACCTTCTGCTGCAGCGCGGGGCTGGCTTCGATAACGGGCGTGCGGCCTTCACCCAGCCAGACAACGGCCTCCAGCGGCAGGTCGGGACCGACAAACTCGTGAAAAAGATAGACTCCTTTTAAGGCGGGATGGTTGAGCGCTTTTCGAAAATCGTAAATCCTGCGCCAGTCGGTTCCGGAAATTTTTTTGAGCTGGTCAAACAACCGGTCTTCGATCATCAGAACGCTGCCGCAGTCCGGGCAGGTGTACAGCAGGTTTTCAATGCCGTGCGTTTTGCCGCACCCGACGCAGCGATACAGCAGCGCTCCCCGCTGTTTCGGGATGAGGCGGTCTCTGATGTCGGCCGGGAAATCGGTCAGGTTCATGGCGATATGGTTTCCATCTGGTTCATGTAAGGCCGCAGGGCCTCGGGAATGGAAACGGAGCCATCCCGATTCTGATAGTTTTCAAGCAGCGCCGCCAGGGTCCGGCCGACGGCCAGGCCGGAGCCGTTGAGGGTGTGCGCGAATTCCGTGCCTTTCTGCTGGCCGCGCCTGACTCTGATATTGGCCCTTCTGGCCTGGAAAGATTCAAAATTACTGCACGACGAGATTTCTCTGTATTTCCGCTGGGCCGGAAACCAGACCTCGATATCATAGGTCTTGGCCGCGGAAAATCCCAGATCACCGGTGCACAGGCAGACCACCCGGTAGGCCAGCCCCAGGCGCCGCAAAATCGTTTCCGCGTCGGCCAGGAGGGTGTCCAGTTCCCGGTAAGAATTTTCCGGTAAGGTGAATTTGACCAGTTCCACTTTGTTGAACTGGTGCTGGCGGATCAGTCCCCGGGTGTCTTTGCCGTATGAGCCCGCTTCGGAGCGGAAGCAGGGGGTGAAGGCGGCGAATTTAAGCGGCAGATCGGTTTCGTTGAGGATTTCGTCCTGGTAAATGTTTGTCACCGGCACTTCGGCCGTGGGAATAAGATAATAATCCCAGTTTTCCAGCTTGAACAGGTCCTGTTCAAACTTCGGCAGCTGGCCGGTGCCGGTCATGGTTTTCCGGTTGACGATA
>CAYSMV010000430.1:0-2775 GCA_964432245.1 uncultured Desulfobacterales bacterium | reverse complement strand
ATCTCCTTCTGCAGCACGGTCATGTCGCCGGTGGCATTCAGGACCAGGTGAACCGGCATCTTGCGTGAGCCGGAAAAGTCTTCGCCGGCCGGATTGATGACGATTATTTTCGCCCCCTTTGCCCCGGCGTCTTCCAGAAGAGACTGCAAATGCCGGTATTGCTGATCATTCTGGACACTGGTGTAGTCCGGATTGTCTTTCAGAGTCGGATACATGCTGGTTACCGCCCGGCGAAAGGCCGCGATAAATTCATCGACGCGGTGATCCGGGCAGAGCACGTAATCGGGCGCCACGCAGGTCTGGCCGGAGTTTATCATTTTTCCCCAGGCGATCCGTTCGGTCGCGTCCCGCATGGGCACATCGGGGCTGATAATGGCCGGTGATTTTCCGCCCAGCTCCAGGGTCACCGGTGTAAGATTGTCCGCCGCGGCCCGCATGACATCTTTCCCGGCCGCGGTGGAACCGGTAAACATGATGTGATCCCAGGGCCTGGACGTAAATTCTTCTCCGGAGACCTCATCTCCCGTAAACAGGGCCACCTCATCTTCCTGAAAAGTTTCCCGGACAAGCCGCTGAAAAACGGTAGCGGTTTCCGGAACGTTCCTGCTGATTCTCAGAATGGCCCTGTTGCCGGCGGACAGAGCGCAGACCAGCGGCCCGCCGATGGAAAGATAGAGCGGATAGTTCCAGGGGGAGATAATGCCGACCACGCCCAGGGGTTGATAATATACTTTTGCCGCGGCCGGCATGTACATCATGCCCGGCAGGCGGCGTGACGGTTTCATCCATTTTTTTACATGCCGGACGGTATGGTTGATGGCGCCGGCAGCGGTTATCAATTCGGCCAGAAACGTCTCATCCCTGCAGCGCGCCCCGAAATCGTTGTTCAGGGCATCGGCGATTTTATCCTGATACAGAAGCAATCCTTTTTTCAGCCGTTTTAATTGTCCGATGCGTTCGTCCGCCTCCGGAAAGGGGTGCGCCAGACAGGCCGCTTTCTGCAGCTTGAAAATCCGTTCCAGAGAGGAAACGACAGCGCGGTTTCCGGATTGAATTTCTGATTTTACTGTCGTGGCTGGTTTTTGCATGATTTCCCCTTTTTCCCGAGCCCTGCGCATACCAGCGAAGACGATAGAATCACGTCCGTCACGAAACGTACTGGGCGCGTTCGATCAGTTCCATCTGCATGTTTTTATTCAACTTGACAAAATAGGCGTTGTACCCGGAGATCCTCACCAGGAGCCAGCGATAATCGTCCGGGTTTGCCATGGCGTCTTTCATCATGTCCGTGCTGACGACGTTGAACTGCCATTGCATGCCGCCCAGGTCGAAGTATCCGCGGACATAAGCGGTAAAATGATCCAGCGTCCGCGAGTGGGGTTCACCCGGGCCGGGGATAAGTTTGACGTTAAAGGCGATGTTGTTGGGCATCTTCAAATGGTCAAGCGCGGCCACGGACCGGATGGCGGGCAGAAGCTGGTTCGTGGCGTCCGGGGCCGGGGTCAGCCCCGGGGTAAAGGCCTTGCCTTTTTTCCGCCCCGAAGGCAGCGCGCCGGAGAGCATGCCGAAGCCGACGTGATAGCTGATGGACCAGTAGCCCGGCAGATAGCGGCCGCCCCGGTAGTTTTCACGGGGCTGGTAAAGGTCGTAAACGTAATCGATAAGTTCCCGGGCCAGGGCGACGGCTTCGGGGTCTCCGGAGCCGAATTTTGGAACGCGTTTGATCCGCGCCAGGATGAGACCGGCTTCCCGGCCTTCGAAATCTTTTTCCAGGGCCCGTATCAATTCGTCGAATCCGAAGCATTTTTCCTCGTAAACCAGTTTTTTGACGACCAGGAGGCTGTCTATCGCGTCGGTAATGGAGACCAGCGCCACGCCCGATGAGTTGTACCTGGCGCCGCCGTTAATCAGGTCTTTTCCCTTTTCCATGGGCCCGGAAAAAACCGCGGAAAGCAGGGGCGTGGGGTGAATATACTGATGGGCCTTGCCCAGCAGGTTGTTTATTTCGATGGACTTGTCCGCCAGGAACGCGAGCTGGGCTTTATAGGCGGATAAAAAATCATCAAAGGCCGGAAAATCGCGCCCGGCCTCGCCGGTCAGCGGACCGATGCGTTCGCCCATGACCGGATGGACCCCGTTGTTCAGGGCCATTTCCAGCGGCGCTACCATGTTCAGCAGCATGCAGTTGGTGTGCCCGTAATGCCGGCCGCAGATGGTGGGCTCCACGCATCCGGTGGCGCCCCAGTCCCGGGCGTCCTCGAGAGAAAAACCCTGGTTGGCCAGCGACTCGATCATGGTCTGGTCGTTGTGAATGATGGGCGCGGCGCCCATGTTGATATTCACCTCGCACAGCCGTCTGAGATACTCGTCCGAATTCACCCCGGGAAAATAGCGGGCGTTCATGTTGGGATCCTGAAAGCGCAGCATCTCCGCGACCTTGAGGATGATGTAGGTCATGTCGCAGACGGCGTTTTCGCCGTTTTTGTCCACCCCGCCCACGGTAACGGTGTCGTCCGAGGAGCTCCCGCCGAAAAGCTTGTTGCCCACGCTGGGGATCATGGGGTCGTGGTCGTTGAACCTGATAAACAGATTGCCGACCAGTTCCATGGTTTTTTTAACGACCGCTTCCCTGTCGGCGCTGGTTTTACACCCGGACATGTCGTTTTCAAAGCAGGGCTGTAACAATCTGTCCAGCCGACCGATGGAAAGAGCGGAATCGGCGTTTTCCAGGTGCAGGCAGGTGAAGGTGATCCAGATGGCCATGACCGCCTCGTG
>CAYSMV010000429.1:0-14485 GCA_964432245.1 uncultured Desulfobacterales bacterium | reverse complement strand
AGAGAGCGGTGGCGATCAGTTCCGGATAGGCGGGAACACCTGTCTCTTTTGAGGTGGTGGAACCGGCCAGCAGGTTCTGCTCCCAGATGATCGGCTTTTTATGCTCCATCACGTAACGCATGGCCATGGCCTGGCGCAGCTCCGGATCGAGGGGCTTTCCCGCGCTATCAGTTTCAAACCCGTTTTCCCGGAAATAACGGGTGACCAGTAACGCACGCTCGGGGCAGACGGCGGGTTTCCGGGAAAACCGCCTGTTTTTCAGATATTTCAGCCGCGGAAAATCATCAAGCCGGTATTTTCCCAGAAACGGGTCTTCCAGGAACCGGACCTTGTCAACCCGGCGATCCAGGATTTCGTTATGGATGTTCCTTGTCTTCGGCCCGGCGTCGATATCACCGACCGGCAAAGGCCCGGGCGAGGCGGGACGCCCATTTTTTTTGGCGGACGGTTTTGCCAGCAGGGTGGTCAGGTAGGAGAACTTGGTCAGGTAGGCCATGTTGCCGGTATAGGACATTTCGTTTGTCAGCAGGTAATTGAGCGACTCATCCGGATTCTTGCCGAAAATTTCGGCCAGGGTTTTTTTATCTTTGTAAAATATGGTCACGTCCGGATTTTCGATGCGGCCGCTGCCGGTTTTGACCCGGCCGTTTTTAAAAATCATATAGACGTGAAGCGTGTTGTCCCGCGTGGAAAACTGATACCGGGCATTGAAAACAAAACCGGTTTTCCGGTTATTGATCTCGGCTTGCATTTTTTTACTGACGGAAAAGAGAATGGCGAAGGCCCTCAGGGAAAGCTTGAAGGCCTGGACTCTGGCTTCGGTTTTCAGCCGGTCAAACAGGGCGTCGGGTGCGGCCGCGAATAATCCGGGACTAAATTGTCGATCATGATTTTTCATGTAATTAACCAGCCCCTGTTAATCATTGAAGAATTCGGGAGCCATCTCCAGGGTCAGCGGGTCGTTGTCCGTGAGCCGCTGGGCCAGCCCATGGATTTTCGGCAGTTCATACCGGAAATAATACCGGCAGGCATAGAGCTTGCCGGCGTAAAATTTTTGTTCTGCCCTGGTCGCGTTATTTTGCAATCCCTCTGCCGCCGCGACGGCCTGAATGAGCCACTGCCAGGAAATGGTGATGATGCTGAAGAATTCCAGGAACACGGCGGCGTCGGCCAGATAGGTTTCCGGCCCTTTTTCCTGGGCCACGCCTACCAGGTGCATGGTTACTTCTTCCAGCTTTTTGACAGCCTCTTCCAGGCTGCGGGCGTGCGTTTCCAGATCCGGCGTTTCTTTTGCCCGGGCCACTGTTTTGGCCACCTCCTGGCCGAAACAGATCAGGGCTTTGCCCTCCTTCATGACCACTTTCCGGCCCAGCAGGTCCATGCCCTGAATGCCGGTGGTGCCTTCATGAATGGGGTGAATCCGGATATCCCGGTAATATTGCTCCAGGGGGAAATCCTCGCAGTAGCCGTAGCCGCCGAGACATTGCAGGCCCTGACTGACGGACAGAATGCCCATTTCCGAAGGAAACGTCTTGACTACCGGCGTCAGGAGCTCGAGCATCAGGGAAGCCCGCTCCTTTTCCTCCCCGGTCAGGACTTTTTCCTGGTCCGCGTACCGGCAGCACTGGATGATCAGCCCCAGGGAGCCTTCCACAACGGCGCGCTGGAACAGAAGCATGCGGCGGACGTCGGCATGCTCGATGATCGGGATCTGGGGCTTGGCCGGGTCCCGTTCCATCAGTTTTCTTCCCTGGGGCCGCTGCCGGGCGTATTCCAGGGCCGCGTAATAAGCCGCCGAGGCGATGCCGGCCGCGCCGATGCCGATGCTGATCCTGGCTTCGTTCATCATCTGGAACATGTACCTGAGCCCTTTTCCCGGTTCACCCACGAGATAGCCGCGGCAATCATTGTGCTCGCCGATGGCCAGCTCGGTCAAGGGCGTTCCCCGGTATCCGAGCTTATGGTAAATCTGGCTGACGGTGATGTCATTGGATACCAGTTTACCCGTGTTGTCGTCGACCCGCTGGTTGGGGACCACAAACAGGGAGAGCCCCTTGACCCCGGCCGGAGCGTCCCTGATCCTGACCAGCATCAGGTGAACCACGTTGTCGGCGCCGTCATGGTCGCCGGCGGAAATAAATATCTTGTTGCCCTGAATCAGGTACCAGTCGTTTTTCGTGGGCTCGGCCGATGTGGCCAGGTCTCCCAGCGAGCTGCCCGCCTGGGGTTCGGTCATGGCCATGGTCCCCTGCCATTGACCGGAAAGAAGATAAGGCAGAAATTTTTCCCTCACATCCATGTCGGCAAAAGAAGTCAGCAGGTGAGCGGCCCCGGCGCAGGCTTCCGGATAAACATTGGCCGAATAATTGGCGGCGGAAAAGATGAAATGCGTCGCCCCGACGATCATCATGGGCAGTTGTTCCCCGCCGAACTCTCCGGGAATATTGGCGGCGATCCAGCCGCCCTCTCCATAGGCCGCGAGAATTTTTCTTACGTCCGGATGAACGAGCACTTTGTCGTCGACCAGCCGGGGTGGATGCTGATCCATGTCCTTTAATATCGGAAACAGCATCTTGTCGGCCATCCGGAAAGCCGCGTCAATGATCATGCCAAGGCTCTGGCGGTTGTGGCCGCGAAAATATTCGTAAGCGGTGAGGGACAGGGCATCGAAAACTTCATACAACAGAAAATGGATGTTTCTTTTGCCGCAGAATCTTTCAGCCATGTAAAATTCCTTATTAATTGCCCGGATAAAATTTTATAAAATCCTCTGCCAATGACGGCGCCCTCATTTTTTGGGAGCGAACAGCTGCGAAATACACAGGGCCTGATTTCTGTCTTCCAGGCGGATGGCCGCTTCCAGCCCGGCGGCGCCGGCGTTGACGTTCAGGGCCTCCTTGGTCAGCTTAAGACCCAGCGGCGATTTTCCGGCCATGTTGTTGGCCAGGGCCATGGCTTCCTTCATCAGATTTTCTTCGGCCAGGACCGCCTGAACCAGCCCGATCCGCAAGGCTTCGGCGGCATTAAACAGGTCACCCGTGTAGAGATAGCGGGCCGCGTTTCCGGCGCCGACGGCCCGGGGAAAAAGCCAGGAAGAGCCCATGTCGGCGCCGCCGACCCCGATATTGATGTAGGCGGCGGAGAACTTCGCTTTAGCGGCGGCTATCCTGATGTCGCAGGCCAGGGCGATGGAAAAGCCGGCTCCCGCGGCCGCGCCGTTAATGGCGCCGACTATCGGCTGCGGGCACTGCCGCATGGCCAGGATAAAGTCGGAATAGGTCTTCTGCAGGGCGTAGGCCCTGGCCGGAGCGTAGCCGTCAGCCGGGGCCGTGATGGCGGGATCGCTCATGTCCAGTCCGGAGCAGAACCCTTTTCCGGCGCCGGTAACAACCAGCACGCGCGTATCGACATCGGTCAGGCGTTCTTCAAAAAACGCGGCCAGATCCGCCTGCATGGCGAAGTTGATGGCATTCAGGCATTTGGGGCGGTTCAGAGTCAGCACCCCCACCGGACCATCCTGACGGTAATTCAGATTTTCGTATTCGGACACGGTCGTCTCCTTACTGTGTTTTATCCTCTTTCAAGGCCAGTTCCATTTTTCTTACCTCACGGCGCAGGATCTTGCCGATGGCGCTTTTGGGCAGTTCAGCCACAAACCTGAATTTTCTGGGAACCTTGTAAGCCGCGAGGTTTTCCCGGCAATAGGCCGTTAACTCATTTTCATCCAATTTTTCGTTTGGTTTTATCACGATCCAGGCCTTGAGGGTCTCTCCGCGATACTCATCGGGAACGCCGAAAGAACAGGCTTCCGCCACTTTCGGATGCAGCAGCAGTATCTCGTCGATCTCCTTGGGGTAGATATTGAATCCGCTGGCCACGATCATGTCCTTGGTGCGATCAAGAATCGTGAGGTATCCGTCTTCGTCCATGACGCCCACGTCGCCCATGTGTAGCCAGCCGTTCTTGAGAACCCTGGCGGTTTCTTCGGGTTTTTTATAATAACCTTTCATGACCTGAGGGCCCTTGAGGCATATTTCACCGGGTTTGCCGGGCGGCAGTTCTGTCTCACCGGTATCAAGGTCTACGATTCTCATGTCCGTGTTGGGCAAAGGTATGCCCACCGTGCCGATTTTGATATTGCCTTTCCAGGGCATGCAGGTGCCCAGAGCCGCGTTCTCGGTCGCGCCGTAAACATCATTGATAACGGCCCCATGAAGTTCTTTTAATTCATTCAAGACGGATCTGGGCAGGGGGGCGGCGCCTCCGAAATAGCCCTTTACGCCGGAAAGGTCCATTTCACGGAACTCTTTTATCTTCAAAAGACCAGTGAAGATGGTGGGTACACCCGGCAGGAAAGTGGGTTTGAATTTTTTAATCATGTCAACGATGATCGCGGGCTCCGGCTTCGGCACCAGAACCACGCTCCAGGCCATATAAATGATGAGGTTCTGGCTTACGGTGTAACCGGCGGAATGAAAAATCGGATAAACGCCCAGCAGCCTCTCCGCGTCTCCCCTGTGGAACTCGGGAAACCAGGCCGTAAACTGCTGCACGAGCGAGGAAAGGTTGGCATGGGTCAGTATTGCTCCTTTGCTGACGCCGGTGGTGCCGCCGGTGTACAGAATAGCGGCCTCATCTTCCCATTCCGCCTCATTGGGAACCTTGTCGTCCGCGTATCGTTTCAGAAGATCCATGAACTGGTAAACGCCTTTCCGGGATTTGATTTTCCGGTACATCTCTTTTTTTACAAAGGGGAAGAGGGCCTTTACCGGAAAGGGAAGAAAATCGTTGATGTGGCAGGTGATTATCGCGTGAAACTTGGCTTTCGGCTGAATCTTTTCAAGCCTTGGCAAGAGAAGATCAAGGGTTACCACGACCCTGGCGTCGGAGTCGTCAAGTTGAAAAGCCAGCTCTCTTTCCGTATAGAGGGGGTTGTTCATAGCGACGACCGCGCCGATTCTCTGGGCGGCCAGGTTGGCGATGACGACCTGGGGGATATTGGGCAGGATCAGGGCCACCTTGTCGCCTTTTTTGATGCCCAGATCCTTCAGCGCCCGGGCAAAACGATTCACCATTTTGTTCAGCCCGGCAAAAGAGATCTTTTTCCCCATATAGATGAAGCCGGTCTTATCCGGAAAATCCACGGCCGTTTTTTCAAGAAATTCCGGCATGGTGATTTTTTCAATAACGACTTGCGGAGGAACTCCCGGGGGATAGGATTTGTGCCATATTCTTTGAAAGCTCATCGATCCTCCATCGCGCATGTTATCGTTTATCCGCATTAAACATTACCGTTGAATGCCGGAAGGGTACGGCCGACAGATAAAGAGATAAGGACAAGAAATTGTTTTTATGCCTGTTATTGTTAGCGATGCCGGCCTTATATGTCAATATGTTTCTGGCAGGTACGCACTGGCTGTGTACGGAAAAGTGCTAAGCGATCAAGCGCTAAGGTTTCTGCTCCGGGACAATGCCGGCCGGGTTTATGGAACTGTTCTTTGATCCATTGCCTGGCCGGATCAATAAGCGCGACGTCGCCGGTACGATCTCCTTGAATCAAAAGGCCGGCTGGTTTATAAAGGGCCAGAAGGTGGTTGTCCGAATGGAGAACCGGCCATGACGCGATAAAAAAGCCGGGATATTGATTATTCTATACTGTCCCTTTCATTCAGGCGGGGAGGTACTTGCGCAGCAGTTCGGCGAACTGGTCAGCCGTGACCGGCTTGCTGAAATAAAAGCCCTGCATCTCATCGCAGACTTTTTCCCGCAGGAAATCATCCTGTTCCGACGTTTCCACGCCTTCGGCCACAACGGTCAGCGAAAGGGTTTTCCCCATGGCAATGATGGCTTCGGTAATCGCCTTGTTTTCGGGATCATGAGGGAGGTTACGAATAAAAGACCGGTCCACCTTGAGGGTATCAATAGGAAAATGCTTCAGCTGGGAGAGGGCGGAGTAACCGGTGCCGAAATCGTCGATGGCGATATGCACGCCCATTTCCTTTAACCTTATCATTAAGGCAAACTGGCGCGCGGGATTGTGCAGGGCCATGCTTTCGGTGATTTCCAGTTCCAGCAGATCCGGGGCCATGCCGGATTCCTCCAGCGCCTGGCGGATATCGTTTATCAGGTTATCGTCCATGACTTGGCGAAGCGATAAATTGACCGCTATTCTGACAGGCGGCAGGCCCTGGCGCTGCCAGGCAACATTCTGGGCGCAGGCGGTTTCCAAGACCCATTTGCCGATGGGCACGATCAGCCCGATTTCTTCGGCCACGGGAATGAATTGAGTGGGGGAAACCGAACCCAGGTACGGGTTGTCCCAGCGCAGCAATGCTTCCACACCCGTGACCAGGTTGGTTTTGAAATCCAGCTTGGCCTGATAGTTTAAATGCAGCTCATTGCGCTCCAGCGCGCGGCGCAGATTGGTCTCAATGGAAAAACGCTCATAGGCCTGTATCTGAATATTTTCAGCGTAAAACTGGTAGTTGTTCCGGCCCTGTTCCTTGGCCAGATACATGGCCATGTCCGCGTTTTTCATAAGGGTTTGTTCGTCTTCTCCGTCCCCGGGGTACAGGCTGATGCCGATGCTGGTCGTTACGCGGCATTCTTCATCCGCGAGAACAATCGGCTGCATGACCGTCCCGTGAATCTTCTGGGCAAGGGCTTCGACCTGGTTGATCCCCTCGATATCTTCGGTCAGTATAATGAATTCATCTCCCCCCAGGCGGGCGATAATATCTCTTGTCCGCAACGATTGCTTAAACCGGGTGGCCATCTTTTTGAGCAGAAGGTCTCCGGCGTCATGTCCCAGCGAGTCGTTGATGGACTTGAAACGATCAAGATCGATAAAGAAAACGGCCAGCCGCAGGTTGTGATGCTTGGCCCGTTGAATGGCGTGATTCAGAATTTCACTGAACATCAAACGGTTGGGCAGTTCGGTCAGGGCGTCATGAGTGGCCATGTGGTTGAGTTTCTGCTCCATCCGTTTGCGTTCGGTGATGTCGCGTAAAATCCCTTTAAATCCGATCGGCTTTTCGGATGAATCATGCCGTAGCGATATGGAGGCCTCGACCTGTCTTTGCTCGCCGGTCTTGCCGATAACCTGCCAGTCGAAACTTTCGATCGGATTACCGGTTCTGTAAACTTTATTAAACGCCCGGTACACTTTCTTGGCGGTAATCTTATCGGTAAAATGCTGGTGGTTTGACCCCATCAATTCTTCTCTGGAGCAGCCGGCAATCCGGCACATGGAGCCGTTGATGAAGGTCAGGTTGCCTTCAAGATCAACCTCGAAATAGCCTTCCTGGATGCTTTCCAGAATGGTCCGGTATTTCTCCTCGCTCTGGCGCAGTGCTTTTCCCATCAGTTTGTATATGGTGATATCCATGAAACTTCCCAGCGTGGCTCTTTCACCTTTATACTCGATGGGCGTGATCGTCTCCAGGACCCAGATGACCTCATTATTCTTCCTGACGTACCGGTATTCATAGGGATCGAAAAGTTCCCTTTTTAAACGCTTGATTGCCTGCTGCCTGACCATTTCCCGGTCTTCAGGATAAATATGTTTAAGAGAGTTTGTGCCGATAATTTCCTCTTCCGTGTAGCCGATGAGTTTCTGGTACAACTGGCTTACGTAGACAAAGTTACCGTGCTGGACGATATATATCCCGACGCCGACATTGGATATGATGTCTTTGGCCAGATGGGATAAATCGTCCCAGAGGGAGGTGTCCCCCTTTTCGGGCTTGCTGTCTGTTTCCGGTTCGCCTGTCATTATCATTACTGTCCGGGAATAAGAAATCGCCTTTGGGATCATTATCTTTAACAAGGCCGGAACAGCGTGTCAAGGATGTTCGGCACTTTTCATGGTTGTCGATGGCCGGCCGTTGTTTCTAACCACCCACAGACCCGGGTGCTGTACGTCCGACTTTTCGATAAAGCCGATGATCTTCATCGTCCCCCGGCATTTGGCCGTGGCTGGGAAAGTGCTGTGCGATCAGGCGCCGGGGTCTCTACTCCGGGACAATGCCGGCAGGTTTTCCAGCACTTTTGCCTGGATTTCCCGCCAGTTCCAGGGCGGGGCGTCGGTCGCGGTTTCATGTGAAGGCCAGGGCCAGCCGCGGGGCAGGGGAGAGGAAAAGGTCAGCGTCTGGCCCAGGGTGGGGTGAGTAATGATCAGCTGCGCGGCGAACAGCGCGATCTGGTTCATGGTCAGTGGTCCGGAAGCGCCGTATCTCAGGTCGCCCAGAACCGGATGCCCGATATGCGAAAACTGGAGCCGGATCTGATGATGCCGGCCGGTTTCCAGGTCTATTTCAACCAGGGTTGAATCACGGCCGGTATCCAGGCGCCGGAACGAAAGCCTGGCTTCGCTTGTTTGCCGGCCGGCCTGATTCACTACCCGCCCGGAGCTGCCCCGGCGTTCAATGTGATTGACCAGATGTCCGGAAGGCTGCTTTAATTTGCCTTCCAGAATGGCGATATACCGCTTTTCCGTCTGGCCGGCCCGGAACTGCTCGCTGATCCGGCCGGCCGCCTTGGAGTTGCGGCAGAACAGGACCACGCCGGCCGCCGGACGGTCGAGGCGATGTACCATTCCCAGGAAAACCCGGCCGGGTTTATGGAACTGTTCTTTGATCCATTGCCTGGCCAGATCAATAAGCGTGACGTCGCCGGTACGATCTCCTTGAATCAAAAGGCCGGCTGGTTTATAAAGGGCCAGAAGGTGGTTATCCGAATGGAGAACCGGCCATGACGCGATAAAAAAGCCGGGGTATTGATTCTTCATTTTGTTTGCCGGTCTCTTACATCGTCATTCCTGGCTTGGCCAGGAATCCGGAACCACCTGAGTTTAACCGGTCCTGGCTTTCGACGGGATGACGGGAAAAGGATATTTTTTACTTTTAAGAGTGTATCAATAATATGAACCGCCCCAGAAGACAATCTTCACGGCATACCATCGAATACCGCCCAAAAGACATGGCGGAAATCCTTGATCGGTCGGGCATCGACTTCTCTTCTTTTCAGCTTGAACAACTCTGGACATATCATACCCTGCTTCGCGATTACAACGCGGAATTGAACCTGACCCGTATCCATAATTTCACCAACATGGTGGTGAAGTTGTATGTCGATTCCATCCTGCCCGGCCGGCTCATCGATCTGCCTTCTTCTCTTCTGGATCTGGGGACCGGGCCCGGCATGCCGGGCATACCGTTGAAAATAGCCTGGCCTCATTTGAAGATAACCCTGGCCGAAAGCCGCGGCAAGAGAGTCGATTTCCTGAAGACGGCGGTCGAGAAACTGAAGCTTGAAAATATTACCGTTATCGGCAAGGCTATTACTTCCGTTTTTGAAACCCCCGTCCAAAACGTCATCACGCGGGCCGTGGAAGATATCGGCGTCACGCTTGATCGAGTCAGCGGTTGTCTCGCCTCAGGCGGACAGGTCATATTCATGAAAGGTCCGGAATGTGAAGCCGAAGTAAGCACGGCCACAGAAAAATTTAAATCGCGCTTCAGATTGTTGCGGCAGATTGACTATAAAATACCTTATACGCCTCATGCCAGGCGGCTGATAGTGTTTCAGCGGGTGGACGAACCCGTCGGGGAAAGAAGAGTCAAGGCCATGAAGCAGCATGCTTTTCGTTTTATCGAGAGCGATCAGAACACCTTTTTCAAAGAGTTGAAGCGGCTTTTATCCGGCCGGGGTATCAGAAAGCAGCGGAAGGCGCTGGTCTCCGGTTCAAAACAGGTGGCGGAAATTTTGCGGGATTTTCCTGAACAGTGCCTGGCCTGGATTAACGCCGGAAGCCATACGCCGCCGCCGGACATGCCGGCGCATGTCCGCTGGTATCAGCTGGTCGATTCGCTGTTTAAGGAAATCGATGTCATCGGCACCAACGCGCCTGTTCTGCTGGTCGCCGCGCCTGTCATCAGAAAATGGAATCCGGCCGAAGGCCTGCCGCCGGGGTGTTCCGTCCTGATTCCGTTTCAGGACCCGGAAAATGTCGGCGCGGTCATCCGTTCGGCGGTCGCGTTCGGGGTGGACAATATCATTCTGCTGTCGGAAAGCGCCCATCCTTTTCATCCCAAGGCGCTCCGGGCGTCCGGCGGCGCCGTGCTGAGAGCGAACCTTTTTGAAGGGCCGGCGCTGAAGGAGATTCCCGATAGTTTGCCCATTATTGCTCTTTCCGGGGAAGGGAGAGACATCGCGGGCGTCCGGTTCCCGGATACATTCGCTTTTCTGCCGGGCATGGAAGGCAAAGGGCTGCCGCGTAATCTAAGGAACGGGGCGGTCGCCGTTCCCATCCGGAACACGGTGGAATCTTTGAACGCCGCCGCCGCCGCCGGCATCGCGTTTTATGTCTGGGCGACCCAGAGGGCCAATCCACCCACGGCAAAACAGTAGGGGGCGAAAAGATAGAAGCTGCCCTGCCGGACGATTTTCAGCAATATTTTCAGCGCCCCGTATCCCACTATAAAAGCGGTCAGGGTTCCCAGCAGGGTGGCCGCGTCCAGCGAAGCCTGGCCGGAAAAAAGGTCCCCGGCGGACAACAGTTCCGCGCCGATGATGGCCGGTATGCAGAGCAGAAAAGAGAACCTGGCCGCTGTCTCGCGGTCAAGACCGAGGAAAAGCCCGGCGGCAATGGTGGCGCCGGATCGTGAAATCCCGGGCAGCACGGCCACTCCCTGAACGATACCTATGCCAAGGGCCCGCGTCCAGGAGAATCCGGCTACGCCGACGCCCTTCTCCTTCCGGTACCGGGTGAGCCACAGCACCGTGCCGGTAATGATGAGCATTGATCCCACCAGGGACACGGACGAAAAGAGATGCTCCATCTGTTTCAGACCCAGCCCGATCATGGCGGTGGGGATCGACCCCACCATGATCAGCAGCGTCAGTTTCAGGCCCTCTCTGTCCTGAGGGTTCCAACCTTTGTTTTTTCCGGACACAAAGGCGGCCGCGTGCCATATTGAAAAAAGAATGTTTTTTATATCGCGTCTAAAGACGATCAGCACCGCGCACAGGGTGCCCACGTGCAGGCTGACGTCAAAAAAGATGGTCGGTTCGGTGATGCCGAACAGGTGCTGTACCAGCACCAGATGTCCGGAACTGCTGACCGGCAGAAATTCGGTCAGCCCCTGGATGATGCCGAGAACAATCCCCTGAATCGGTTCCATGATCGATCGCCGCCTTTGACAGGTCGTTATTACGCTAAAACCGGCCGCTTTTTTGAAAAATCGTGGCGCGATTGTAACGCAGGTCACAAAGGATTGCAAGGTGTCTGGTTTGCGCGTTCAGGCACGACGTCGCTGGTGGCCGCTGGTATTGCTGCCATCAACTCGACCATATTTACTGATAATGCGTTTCGGCCATGTTTTATCAAATGAAAGGCCTGTAACCGACAGCATAATGTCTATACGGTCAGGAGCCACGCCCGGCTGCGGAAACTCATTATTTTTAACGGGAAGGGGAAAAAGATACTGAACCGGCGGGTCGAAATTTTATCCGTTAAAACGTCTAATTAGCGTCTGCGGCCAGGGCCGGCAGGCCGTCAAGCATAGTACCATCCCAATTGCCGTTCAGCTGAAAGCCAACGACATTTTTGTCAGAAGCATAGGCGATGTAAGTAGCGCTGTTGATATCCTGAGAGAAGATATCTTCCGCTATATCGACCACCTTGGCATGGCCTCCGACACTGATCGTCTGGGTGGCTATTTCAGTTCCGCTGTCGTTATAAGCTGTCAGGACAACAGAGGCCGGGCTCTCTTCCGTGTTTACAAAGGCGATACCGGTCCAGCCGTTTTTTTCGAGCTTGGCAAAAACACCGGTCTCGGCCTCGCTGCCGGCATAAGCCGCAAGCTGAGCGCCGTCTTCAGTGCCGAAAAGTTCAAAGCCCGTAAGCGGCAGGGTGGAGTCTATTTTAAACCATGTCGTCTGAGCGGGAAGGCCAAGAGACCTGACCTCATCAACATATTTCTCCTTTCCCGCCTTGGAAAGAGTCGAGGTCTCCAGAGCGGTTCCCTCTGTGCTGTAAGGTGTGACGGATATAGTGCAACCTGTCTCCGACGGGTTATAAGCCACGATGCCGGTCCACCAGCCATTGCAGTCCACATGAGGGTAGTATATGGTCCGGAAAGTATCACCCGTCAGGAGAAGCCCGTCCAACTGGCTGTTGCCTCCCTTGCTGCCGAAGAGTTCCAGGCCGATAACGCCCCCGGCATTGGCGATTACCGCCGATTTAATGCCCGTCTGCGTCTGGCCGCCAAAAAGATCGGCAATCGTAAAGGCACTGTGCGTCCCGGCATCAATTGCATAAGCGACGGTTTGGCCGTTATTGAAGGCGATGGTTAAAACTTTGGCTTGCGAGGTAGTGTTGACCAGGCTGATACCGGTCCACCAGTCAGGGCCTGAATCAATGTGTGAGACATAGATATTCGACGAGGAGTTGACTTCCTTTACAGCCGGGATTGCCGTCCGGTAGATTCCCTCTTGATAAAATTTAGTGTAGCCCTGAACCGTTTCAGAATCGGTGTCAAAAACCAGGTAGCCTATGCCGGTGTGGTTGATAAACTCGTTTGCCACCGTAATCTGGCGCCGGCCGTGAGGAGAAAGCGTGACCTCTTTGGTTTCTATAAGTCGGCCCTCGTTGTTTAGAGCCCGCAGCGTGCCGCTGATTGCCTGTTCGGAACCGGTGTTGATGACGGCAATCTCCGTCTGCCAGGGAAAATTTGTATCCACATGGGGAAAATAGAGGGCCGCATTGTAACCTGTCTGGGTAACGGTAAATGTCTCTCCTCCAATAGTCATGGTGCCTGCTCGGGTGTTTCCCGTTGCGTTGGCTGATACGGAGTAGGAGACCACTCCGGATCCTGTTCCGCTGTTACCGGAATTAATCGTAATCCATGAATTATTACTTACGGCTGACCAGGGACAGTCCATCGAGGCTACCGTCAGCGTACCTGAACCACCAGTAGCCGCAAACCCGTCCGAATCGGGATAAAGGGTGGCGCAGCGTTGTGGCCATTGAGAAACATCATAAATGGTCGGCGACAGCCTTCCGTTGGATACCGTCATCGATGCCGGGCCGTAAATCGCAGCGCCGTCATCGCCCACAAAACAAAGGGCGTCTTCATAGGCTCCATCTTCCAGCCCTGATACGTTCAGAGTAAAATCGCCGGAAGAAGAGACCCCTCCCAGAAATCCCGTAATCATGTCGCAGCCGGTGTTGTAAGGGAAAACCGCAACCATCGAGATATCCCTGCCACCTTCGACCGTACCATGTGTTTCCAGGTTGCCCAGATATTCATTTATCCAGGTTTCAAAATTGTTTTCAAAATCATCCAACGTTAACGGCGCGCCTGCCCTGGTGAAAGTGCCGGCAAAGGCTTCGGAAAAACTGATACCATTGCTGATCTGCTGGAAAAAGCTCTTGCTTACAAGCAGGCTGTTGCCGGCCCCGCCCTGGGCGGTGGTGTCGAACAGGTATTTTACCGCCAGGCTGAAGGCCGGATAGATATCATCATTGGATAAACCGGCCGCGTCCATCTCTTGCCGTGTTTTAACGCTAATCGGGTTGGGACGGCCTGCCGCGTAATAGTCGGCCAGGGACAGGGTGTCCATAAGCTCCATAAGGGGATCTCGCTGGAGAAGAACCGCCTGGCCTTCAAAAAACCAGATTTCCATCTTTTCCAATCCACATAATTCATCGCTGCTGTTTACCTTGTCATGCGCCAGATAACCCTGGATAAAATGCGTCAACTCGTGCCGGACAAAGGCGCGGTACCCATAGTAGTCGTTCAGTCTGTCGACGGGGTCCATATTTTCCCCGTCCAGCGCGGGCATGCTGATTCCCCTGTATCCTCCACAGCCGCTTGAACCTGTTCCTGAGGAACAGATGTGCGGTTTGGTCGATGGGTCGTTTGTGTCGATCCCCAGCTCGGCATCCGTTACGCCGAAAACGCTCTTGAGAGCGGCAAACTCCTTTTCGGCCATCTGCGCCAGCAGGACGCGGACATAATCGCTGCTTATGTCGCTGTAAACCAAAAAATGTTCTGATTCATAAACCCACCAGTTGGGGTTGTCATCGCAACCGCTGCCACCTTGGCCGAAATAGCCCTCTGAATTGGTATAAAACGTTCCGGTAGCGGCACTCGACATTCCTCCGCTGAAGATCAGCATTGAAAAGATCAACAAAAAAAAGCGTAAAACGACCATCTTTTTATTTTCCTTTTTGGGTTTAATTAACGATACTGTTTTGTGATCAAATTATCCCTGTCCCTCTTTATCTGTCAAGCAGATAAGGATAGGGATTTGCTTTTAAGCCTAATATCTATAATAAGATCGGCCTTGTGCGTTGATGCCCTTCCGGTCGCCATATGTTGAAGAAGCTTTTCGATGGCATTTGTCCGGGGACCCTGGGCCCAGCCCTCGCCCCCGGCGGTTGCCTGATCGGGCACCGGCTGGTACGTCGGCTCCCGGA
>CAYSMV010000428.1:0-3883 GCA_964432245.1 uncultured Desulfobacterales bacterium | reverse complement strand
TCCGTGGGCGGCACCCGATTCAGCGGGTGATCCCGCGGCGTGAAGATTTAATAAATTCCAGAAAAACAACAACCTCGGGGGTCTGTTCGACTTCAGCGTATGCCCTTTCGATGGCCTCGTTCAGGGTAAGGCCGATGCGGAAAATGATTCGATAGGCCTTTTTCAGAGAGGCGAGAGCGCTCTGGGAAAAATTATTGCGCTTAAGCCCTACCGTGTTCAACCCGTACAGTCTGGCCCGGTCACCGGCGGCGATCACGTAAGGCGGAATGTCCTTAACCACGGCTGATTTGCCTCCGATAAAAGCGTGACGGCCGATGTTAACGAACTGGTGAATAGCCACCAGTCCTCCGATAGTGGCGTTATTATCCACGGAAATATGCCCGGCCAGAGTGGCGTTGTTGGCGAAAAGCACCCGGTCCCCTATTCTGCAGTCATGGGCGATGTGGGTGTATGCCATGAGCAAGCATTCCTCACCGATTTCCGTCAACCCGCCGCCGAACTCGGTTCCCCGGTGAATGGTGACGAACTCCCTGATAACGCATCCCCGGCCGATTTTTACCCGGGTTTTACCGCCAGCATATTTAACCGACTGGGGCGGTGCGCCGATGGAGGCGAACTGAGAAATCCGGCACTCCGGGCCGATCGTGGTGCAAGGATCGACTACCACGTGGGGACCGATCACCGTCCCTGATCCGATAGACACGTCATTCGCAATGCAACAGTAAGGTCCGATTTCAACGTCCGGCTCGATATGGGCGCCGGGATCAACAATCGCCGTCGGATGAATCATTCTCATCTCCTATGCTGGCCACAACCTGCGCTTCCGCGACCAGTTCCCCCTCAACCGTCGCGGACAGTTCCATTTTAATAATATTCAGCTTTTTCTTAATAATTCTACCGTGGATGATCAGCTGATCCCCGGGAATGACTTTCTTCCTGAATCTGACTTTATCCAGCCCGGCCAGATATTTTGCCGTTTGATTATTGTTCTCTTTTCTGGACAGGTTAACCAGCACACCGCCGGCCTGGCACATGGCTTCTACGATCAGCACGCCGGGCATGACCGGATTCTCGGGAAAATGGCCGGCTATCCAGGGATCTCCGGCGGAGACGTTCTTCACGGCAGTAATATAATCATCCGGCGCATAATCAATCACCCTGTCGATCATGATAAACGGATATCTCTGGGGCAGCACCGATATGATTTTATTAATGTCAATTTTCATCGGACCGGTTTCTCTCTATCCTCTTTTCCAGCGCGGTCAGCCCTTTTTCCAGAGCTTTTATTTTTTTGTTGAACACCGGCAGGCGGGTAATCAGACTATGCGTTTTCAACCACAACGTATGGGGCATGCCCGGCGTCCCGGAAACGGTATCACCAGCTGCCACGGATTTGGCGATACCCGCCTGTGGACCGATGATAGCGTGATCACCGATTTTCAGATGACCGGCAATGCCGGATTGCCCGGCTATAATGACATTTCTGCCGATAACGACACTGCCGGCAATGCCCGTCTGAGCGACAATAATGGTGTTCTCGCCGACCGTTACATTATGGGCGATATGAACGAGATTATCCGTTTTAACGCCGTTTTTTATCCATGTTTTATCAAATGTGCCGCGGTCAATGGTGTTGCAGGCGCCGATTTCCACATCATCGTCTATCTGAACGATTCCGGTGTGGAATATTTTCAGGTATCGATCCCCCTCGGGAGTATATCCGAATCCGTCACTGCCGATCACCGACCCGGCCTGTATTGTTACCCGGTCGCCGATGAGACAGCGCCATAACACTGAAACATTGGCATGGATCTCAACGTCACTCCCGATACTAACGCCATCACCGATAAATACGCCCGGATAAATAACGACGCGATCTCCCAGTGTGACGTCATCGCCGATGACGACACCCGGGTATATGCGCACCGCTTTTCCGCAGGAAAAGTTTCGACCAATGACGGCCTGTGGATCGACTTTCGAGACAGGCGCCTTTTTGTCAGCGAAGACATTGATCAATTTCGTGAAGGCGACCTGGGGGGTTTCAGTTTCAATAAAATTTTTATTGTCACATTTAATCCCCGGCGGGACAATTACGGCGCCGGCCCCGGTGCGATCAATATTGTTCCAGTAAGCCGGGGAGCCGGCCAGCGTGATCTCTTCTCTACCCGCCCGTTCAAAAGGGGCTACCCCTGAAATCTGCTGATCGGGATCTCCCCGCACAACCCCGCCGACCATTTTCGCTATTTCTGCCAGGGATAATTTCATTGTTCAGCGCCCTGTCATCGTCGTGCCGGCCTGAACCGGAAAGATAAAACTACTGTCCGTTTTCCGAAGAGTCCTTCTTCGCGTTGGCGAATTGAATCAAATGATCTGTCGCGTCAATGGCCGCCGGATAATATATGGCCGCGTTTTTTTCTATCAACAAAAGATACCCTTCCTTTTTTCCAAGTTCAGCGGCAAGCGCGGACGCCTCTTTCTGAACGCTGTTGATCAGTTCCTGTTCCAGCTTTTTCAAAGCAACCGTATATTTTTGCTGCAACGCCTTTAAATCGCCGATTTTGATTCTGTATTCGCGAAGTTGTTCTTCCCGCTTCTCCTCGCTGACCACCATAGCCTCGGCTTCTATCTTTTTTTCCAGGGTCTCGATGGCGCTTCCCTGCGCCTTGAGATCATTCTCCATTCTCGCGCCTTCAGTCTCGATTTCCGCCTGAGCCGCCTGACCGATGTCGGATTCCATTAAAAATCTCTGGAAATCAACGACCCCGATCTTGGCGACGTCAGCGGTAACACCGTATCCGCCCCAGAATGCAAGCAAAAAAATTGTTCCCGCCAGCCCCAAAACAGTTCTTCTCATGCCATAAACTCCTTTTTATCTTTAAAAAGCGCTTCCCATACTGAACTCCCAACGTCCACCAGAATCTTCATCCGACCTGGGATCAAGGATATAACCTCTTTCCAGCCTGATCGGCCCCATCGGAGAATTCCACCGGATGCCGAACCCCGCGCTTTCTCTTAATTCGCCTAAATCAATGGGATGCCCCTTATCATACACATTGCCGGTATCATAAAAGAATAAACCAACCAGGCCGAGTTTTTCATCAAAAAGAGGAAACTGAAACTCCAGATTGAACTGGATGTACTTGTCCCCTCCTTTTTCGATTTCATCACCGTCCTCATCGGTCTCCATTATGCATATATCACGCCAGTCGAACCCTCGCAACGAATTAATGCCGCCCAGATAAAAGCGCTCATAATCCGGCAGATACCCGTCTGAATTTTCATGGACATACCCCCCTTCAGCATGAACAAACCCGACCGTTTTCCAGAATAAGGGCTTATACCAGCCAAGCTCGGCGGTGTATTTGGTAAAAGCCACGTCACCGCCGAGAATACCGCCCGCGTTTTCAACAGTAACCATATGGCTGGCCCCCTTACGGGGGCTGACGATGCTGTCGCGGGTATCATAAACCAGGGAGGCCGCTATACTGATGGTGGTAAGATCTTCGCCTATTATGTCCTGGATGGATATGGGCGCATCCCAGTAAACATCTTCGATATCATTTTTTTCATAGGTCCCGGAAACATACAGGTAGGTATCGTCAAAAACAGGATATCCGAACCGCAGACCAATGCCCCGGGTGTCCATATAATAGGTATCGTAGTCGACTTCCCAGTCATACAGGTCAAAACCCGCGGACAGCGGAATATCAAACAGCCAGGGCTCGGTAAAACTGAGCTTGAATTCCGTGGTGGTGCCGCCGATCTGACCCATTACCTGCAGAATCTGCCCACGGCCGAAAAGGTTGGCCTGGGAAATAGACGCGGCCGCGAAAAGGTCTTCCTCGCTGCCGTATCCACCGCCAAAAGAAAACTCACCGGTAGG
>CAYSMV010000427.1:0-1636 GCA_964432245.1 uncultured Desulfobacterales bacterium | reverse complement strand
ACGTACTGCTAAGTACGCTGCATTCCTCAGGATTTGCGCGCCTTGATCTTGAACTTTTTACTTTGCCATCCAAATTATGACTTTTTACGAGTGCATCATACTTTATCTCGGGCAAAAACCATTCCTGTTCCTGCGTTTCCCCTAATCTATTAATTCATAGCAAGTTCGGTTTAATGGTGTCAAGTCGACGGCGCCAATTTCAGGCCAAAGGGTGATGGCGCAAGAGGGATTGAACATCGGCCGCTCCCCATGGTATGTTGGTGAAAAGCATGAATAAATTGAGGCAGTCTGGTGATAGAGATCAGGGGAAATGGCGGGGCTTAATCTGGAAGGATTCGATTGTTGAGGCATCAAGGCGCGGATATTTTAAAAACAACGGCCCGGACCGTGGCTGATCACGACATGATCGCCGGGGGCGAGTCCGTTCTGGTGGGTGTGTCCGGGGGGGTGGATTCCGTGACGCTGATGTGGTGCCTGATCAGGCTGGCGCCACAGCTTTCAGTTTCGCGCATCGGCGTGGCGCACTTTAACCACTCCCTGCGGGGTCGGGCCGCGGACGATGATATGGCCTTTGTCCGGCGGCTGGCCGAAGGCTATGGACTGGCGTGCCACGCGGAGGTCGCTGACGTGGCCCGATTCGCGGACAAAGAGCGGCTGTCGCTGGAGGAGGCCGCCCGAAGGATGCGGTACGATTTTCTTGAAAAAACCGCCGTAACGCATGGCTATGATAAAATCGCCACCGCGCACCATGCCGACGACAATGCCGAGCAGGTGCTGATGGGCCTGCTTCGCGGCAGCGGCCCGACCGGTCTGTCCGGCATCCCGCCGGTTCGGGGCGGCCGGATTATCCGTCCTTTTATCAATCTGACCCGGGCCGAGATCGAGGCCGCGGCCGGCCGGGAAGGGCTTGAATTTACCATTGACGCGACCAATAATGATTTGAATTTCCTTCGGAATCGTGTGCGGCATCAGCTTCTTCCTTATTTGCGAAAGACATTCAACCGCCGAATCACAAGGAATTTGAACCAACTGGCGGATATTCTCCGGCAGGAGGATGACTGGCTGGAACAACTGGTCAATGGAATCTTCTCCATGGTACTGCTGTCACGGGGGCCTGGCGAAATCTCTCTTTCCGTTCCATTAATAAAGGAACAGCCGCCGGCGGTGCGACGTCGCCTGGTCAGAAAGGCGCTGTCCGCGATAAAAGGCGACCTGCGGCGAACGACTTTTGAACGCGTTGAGGCGATTATTAGATGCCTTGATAAAGATCAGCCGACCTTGCTGGATATGCCGGGCGGGATGGTGGCGGTCCGTTCAGGGGATCGGCTTGTATTCCGCCTGGCCCCTTCCCGGCGAAAGAGCGCTCCCGCGTTTGGGCCCGCGTTTTCTTATATTCTGTTTCCAGACAACGCGACCGGCCATTCCCTGGCTATCCCGGAAATCGGTGTAAAGATTGTTTTTTCCGTGATGGCCCGCGAAGATATCGATACGCCGGCCGGCAGCGGCCCTCTGGCTTTTTTCGATCTGGAGCGGCTCGTCTTTCCCCTGACGATCAGAAATGTTCTGCCCGGAGACCGTTTTGTGCCCCTCGGCATGACGGGCACGCAGAAGGTCAAGGATTTTTTTATTAATCGCA
>CAYSMV010000426.1:0-3435 GCA_964432245.1 uncultured Desulfobacterales bacterium | reverse complement strand
CGCCGGAATGGCGGCCGCCAAACCGGCGGCGGTGGCAATCAGTGCTTCTGAAATTCCCGGAGCGACCACCGCCAGGCTGGCGGACCCGCGCTCTCCAATGCCGTGGAAAGAATTCATGATTCCCCAGACCGTTCCGAACAGCCCGATAAAAGGAGTGGTGTTGCCGGTGGTGGCCAGAAACGGCACCAGTTGATGCAGCCTGGCTACTTCAGCGCTGACGCTGCGTTGCAAAGCCCGCTCTATGCTTGTAATGGCCGGGATTTCAAAATCCTGGGGGCCACCCCCCTCGGTCGTGCTGAAACGCTTGAACTCCACGTAGCCGGCCCGGAACACCCTGGCCACGGGTGAGGCCCGTAATGTTTTGGAATGGGCGAACGCTTCGGAAAAATCCCTTTTTTTCCAGAAAAAATCCGTAAAAGAAAGGGATTCAGACAATGCTTTTTTTATATATCGATACTTAATGAAGATAATCGCCCATGATGTCACCGAAAAAAAAAGCAGCGTCAGCAGAACAAACTGAACCATGAAACCGGCATTTAAAATCATCTGAATGATATCAACGCTTTTAAACATAGCCGAACCACCTCCTTATGACAGCCCACCCTGTAAATACAACATATAAACCGGGGATAACCTGTTTCCGTTCATCTACCATATTCCCGCGATTTAATCCAGCCCTGTTCAATATTATGAAGACAAAAAATCAGACAACCGGCCTTTTCCTTTTCACACCCTGACAGATTTTTCCCCTAATCGCAATATGCGTAAAAAACATTCTGGGCTTACTATTGTCCAAAATAAATGAAGAAGTGATCTTTTAATTAGTGTCCATCCATTTATTATGGATGACACAATTTAGGTTTCCAATCCAGAAATGTGAATTTTTTCGCAAGGTCAAGAAAAACGAGGGAGTGAAATTCTTTTTGTGAGCACCATTTTGAGCCTTTGGGAAAAAGGACGGTTAAAACCGACCGCGTTAAGAATTTCTCGCTGTCTGAGGGCGATAGCCCGAGTTCGAGAAATTCAGCGGGCGGGTTTAACCGGCCCCCAAAGGGTCAAGGTGCAAGGGGAAATAGGGACCTGCGCGACGACATTTCAGGCGGCCGGGGTTTCCGCTGATTGCACCATGAGTTCTCCCACGATCTTTGTTAAACGCGACGGGTTGGCCACCCGCCCGCCCTCGCCGATCAGGGCCAGGTCATAAATCAGATTGATATATTCGGCCAGCTTCTGATCGTTCTTGTCTTTTTCAAATATTTCGTTGATCCTGGCGACGGCCGGATGGTCAAGATTGATCTCAAGAATGCGTTTTGTCTCCGGCAGGCTCTGTCCCGAAGCCTTGAGAATTTTCTCCATATAGGCGCTCATATCGTAAGTGTCGCCGGAAAGACAGGCCATGGAATCCTTCAGCCGGGTGGAAGGCCGCACCTCTTTTATTTTTTCTTCCAGCGCCTTCTGGATATGGGCAAACAGCTTATCATAAGCCTTTTTCTTCTTCTTATCCACTTTGCCCAAATCCAGGTCCCCTTTTTCGGCGCTCTTTAACTTTTTGCCGTCATATTCAGGCAGGGCCGAGACCACCCATTCATCTACCGGATCGGTCATCAGCATCACCTCGAAGCCCTTATCCTTGAGCTGCTCCAGGTGAGGATGGTTCTTGAGAGATTCCAGGTTATCGCCGGTAATATAGTATATCTCCTTCTGGTCCTGTTTCATTCCGGCTACGTAATCCTTGAGCCCGACCCATTTGCCTTCGGACTGGGTGGTCTTGAAACGAAGCAGTTCCGCGATTTTATCACGGCTGGCGAGATCGGTGTGCATGCCCTCCTTCAGGACCGGCCCGAATTCTTCGTAGAACTTTTCGTATTTCTCCCTGTCCATGTCCGCCAGCAGGTCCAGAACCTTCTTGACCAGATTCTTGCGGATATTCCGGACCACTGCGTCCTGCTGTAATATTTCACGGCTGACGTTCAGGTTCAGATCCGGCGCATCCACCACGCCCTTGATAAACCGCAGACACTCGGGGAAAAGATCCTTGCAGTCATCCATGATAAAAACGCGCTTGCAGTAAAGCGACAGGCCGTGTTTTCTGCCCGGATGGAACAGCTCAAAAGGAGCCTTCGAAGGAATATAGAGCAGGGCCACGTACTCGGTCACGCCTTCCAGTTTCAGATGCAGATGGGCCAGGGGCGGGTTCCAGTCGTGGCTCAGATGTTTATAAAACTCTTCGTGTTCCTCGTCGGTTACCTCGTCCTTGTCTTTGAGCCAGATGGCCTTCATGGAATTCAGGGTTTCTTCCTTGACCACCTTTTCAGTCTGGCCCTCGATCTTCTTGCCGTCCTTGTCCACCAGGGCTTCGGCATCAGAGACCGGCTCTTCTCTTTCCACGTCCATGACAATAGGATAGGCCACGAAATCGGAATGCTTCTTGACGATATGCCGGATGGCATACTCCTCGGTAAAATCCTCCTCCTCCTCTTCATCGCCGCCCGCCGTCGGCTTCAGGTCAAGAATAACGCGGGTGCCGCGTTCCGGCTTTTCAACGGTTTCCAGCGTATAGGCACCGTCCCCGGATGATTCCCAGCGAACCCCTTCGCCGGCCGGAACACCGGCCGCGCGGGTAATCAGGGTGATTTTATCCGCCACGATAAAGGCGCTGTAAAAACCGACCCCGAACTGGCCGATCAGTTCCGGAGATAACCCCTCGCTCCCCTGGCTTTTGCTCAGCGCTTCCATGAAAGCCGCGGTTCCGCTCCGGGCGATGGTGCCGATATTCTGGATCACCTCGTCCCGGGTCATGCCGACGCCGTTGTCGATTATTTCCAAACGCCGCTTTTCCCGGTCAAGGATAATCTTTATTTTAAATTCCGTGTCATCGCCCATGATATCCGGCTCGGTCTGAGCCTTGAACCGCAGCCGGTCGATAGCGTCCGAGGCGTTTGAAATCAACTCCCGCAGAAACACCTCGCGATTGGAATAAAGAGAATTGATGATCAGATTCAAAATATGCTGATCATCGGTTTTAAACTGGAACGTCTCTCTGTCTGTCATGATCTACCTCGTTTTCCTTTTATTCTTTCCGGCGCCCGGAAACGCCCCGTGCCTGGTTTGTAATGATCTTGAAACGAGCAAAACGGACTGTCTGGTTCACCACGGTTTTTAATTTTTAAAAATGACCATCAATATTGAAAAGTCAAGGCCGTTTTCCCGCAAATAGCTCATTATTCGATAAAAAAGCCCGGATACCGTTTCACCGGTACCCGGGCTTTGTCTGTTTTTTTGACGTTCGGCTTACAGGAAGGCCTCTTCCGGTATTTCCATGACAGCCTTGTTCATGGCGGCCACGCCATCCATTTTACCCATCACGGCCGGGAAAAGGGAAGTAATATAAAACTCCGCGGTCTTAACCTGACCGGTATAAAAAGATTTATCCTT
>CAYSMV010000425.1:0-1885 GCA_964432245.1 uncultured Desulfobacterales bacterium | reverse complement strand
AGGAAAACAAGGGATTGCGCGGAGGCGTACTGGACGTACGCCGCACAAGCAAGCCCGCAGTTTGACGCAGAGATTGCGGAAAAAGGCCATTTATGGATGAAAACTGATTATTATCAGATTCCGGCCCGGTATTCAAGAAAAAGCGGGCAAACCTTGTGCTTTAAAAAATTGTCTATTAAATACAAGGTGTTGTTCTGCATGAGACCGCCACCCATGTTTTTTTGCGAACGTAGAATTTTTCCTTGACATTACCCAAAACGAACGATACGATAAAATTTAATAATCCTGCCACTGTAATTAATAAGGAAAAATCTACCCTGAAATAATCAAAACAAAGAGGACTGTCATGGCACGCATGGAAACCGACGTGGTTATTGCCGGTACCGGACCGGGGGGCGCCACCCTGGCCCGGGAGCTGACCCGGCAGGGCCGGAAGGTAGTGCTGCTGGAGCGCGGCACCTGGAACCAGTGGGCAATAGGCCGTTTCGCCTCGCTGGCAACCATCAACAAGCTGGTCAGGCCCAGAGGCGGCGGCCTTATGGCCCGGGGAATTACCGTGGGCGGCTCATCGGTGGTGTTTAACGGCAATGCCTATGACCCCCCGAAGTGGCTGGCCACGGAGCTGGGCATCGACCTTTCCGAGGAGACACGCCAGACCAAGGAAGAACTGAAAATCGCCCCGCTGCCCCCCGATTTTTATAAAAACTGGCAGTGCACCCAAAGGCTGGTGCAGGCGGCCGGCGATCTGGGCATCGAACTGGCGCCCCAGCAGAAATTTATCGATCCGGCCAAGTGTGACCCGAACTGCGATGACTGCATGCTGGGCTGCCGGCGCCAGGCCAAGTGGACGGCCAGAAATTACGTTAAGGAAGCGGAGGCGGCCGGCGCCAAGGGTTTTACCGGCGCCGTCGTGAAAAAAGTCATCATTGAAAACGGTTCGGCCGTGGGTGTCAGCGTTGACTCTCCCGACGTGGATGAAATCCGCTCCGACAAGGTCGTTATTTCGGCCGGCGG
This sequence comes from uncultured Desulfobacterales bacterium, assembly GCA_964432245.1. GTDB lineage: Bacteria > Desulfobacterota > Desulfobacteria > Desulfobacterales > Desulfosudaceae > JBFMDX01. Next base: position 871 of record CAYSMV010000425.1, on the reverse strand, counting down.
CATCGGCACACCGGCCATTCTCCTGCGGTCCGGCATAAAAAACGCGGGCCAAGGATTTTTTATCGATCCCATGAACGTGGTCTATGCCATCGGCAGGGAGCTGGGGCCTAAAAACGAGATGACCTTCTGTTTCGCCTCGGAACAGTTCGTGGAAAGCGAGGGCTTTCTGGTCGGCACCATCGGACCCCTGCCGATACTCAAGAACAAACTCCAGCGCCTGGCCAGATCCGCGGGGCTGTTCGCGGTCAGCGGCAAAATGCCCCGGATCATGGGGATGTTTACCAAGATCGGCGACTCGCCCGGCGGCAGCATCAGCATCAGGGAACGCATTACCAAACCCTATCTGCCGGAAGACGAAGCCCGGTTCGCCAAGGGTACCGAGGCCTGCAAAAAAATCATGGTCAAGGCCGGGGCCGACCCGGACACCTTCATGGTGGATCACAATGTCGGCGGTCATCCCGGCGGCACGGCCGCCATCGGCCGGGTGGTGGACAATACCCTGGAAGCGTTCGCGGCCAAAAACCTGTTTGTCTGCGACGCGTCGGTCTTTCCCCGTTCCCCGGGACGGCCGCCTACCCTGACCATTATCGCCCTGGCCAGGCACCTGGCTAAAACTTTGTAACCGGTTTTAAAAAAATCATGTTCGCCTCGTCAAACGCACGGAAAATCGATCCTGAGCGCGTCACCTCGGCCGCGGACCTGCCGCCGCTCTATTATATGCGGCAGTTGTACGACCGCATGCTGCTGATCGAAAAGCTGATGGGGATGCGGCCCGGACGGCCCGTCAACGAGCGCCGGATACGGCGGCGGTTGCGGATAATCCGGGCGATCACCAAAATGCTCAAACCGCTGCTGCGCTTTGACGGCCTGT
>CAYSMV010000424.1:0-5174 GCA_964432245.1 uncultured Desulfobacterales bacterium | reverse complement strand
ACGTACTGCTAAGTACGCTGCATTCCTCAGGATTTGCGCGCCTTGATCTTGAACTTTTTACTTTGCCATCCAAATTATGACTTTTTACGAGTGCATCATCTTTAAGATGCGACTATTTGTGACACTGGAAACAGGCCCCTTTGCTGCCGGTTTCCTCTTTGTGACATTTGGCGCAGTCATCCATCTTCATGCTGTCCCAGGGGTGCTGTTTGAATATGCCGGTCAGGTCATGCCCCCAGATATCCCGGCTGTAGCCGGTTATCCGGTTTTCCTGGTAGGTTTTGAGGCTGGTTGATTGTCCAACCGGCCCGTGGCATTCCTCGCAACTCATTTCGGCCTTGATGACATGAGCGGCGTGCGAGAAGAAGACGCAGTCCGGCTGCCGGGAATATACCAGCCAGGGAACTTCACGGCCCTGTTCCACGTACTCCTCCACGAATTTCAACTCTTCTTCGCTCTCGCCGATGGCGTATTCATGACAGCCGACGCAGTCATCGAGGGTCGGGACGCCGGAAAACGTTCCGTCCTCGCGGAAATAATGGCAGGACTCGCAGCCGTCCGAAACCTCGTACATGTGAAGGTCGTGATTAAACTGAACGGGCTGCTCCTTTTCAGAATAAAGAAGCGCCGGATAGACCACCCAGCCGATAGCCAGCGCGATCGCCAGGCCTACCAGAAACGACAGGATAACGGCCAGAAGGCCTTTATCCCCGGCTATTTCTTTGACGTTGGTTTTACCGCCGTCGGCTTCATCGGCAACATGTTTGGATTTGTCGTCAATTGTATTCATTAAAACCCCGTTATTTTAATCGTTAGCCTTGTTTTCAGGTTCAGTCGTATTCGTCGCCGACTATCAGGCGGCGCCATCAATAAAAAATTGAATTTTTCATAATGACGTTTGTTTGTCAAGTTCTTTTGAGCGGTTTGGCGGTAATCGAAGAGCCGTTAAAATCGTCTGTGAAATCTTTTGAAAACAAGGCGTTGAAGCATGGATCCCTTACTCCCTGTTCAGGGGCCACAGGCGATCATCTGGGCAATGGTCATATTCAATCTTTTTTCGATTTTTATTCCGGCCGCCTGCCTGAACTCTCTTTCCAGGGCGGAGAGTTCCTGGTAAAAAAGCGTCCGGTCAAAGGGGATATAGCTTTGGTTAAGAGACCGGGCGCCGAAAACCGAGCATCCCTGGCCGTAGGTTACTCTCCCGTCCGGAAAATGGATCTCATGGGGAATGCCGTGCAGACGGCAGATCATCAGGCGATGTGTATGCAGGCCGCACCGTCCCTCGACATTCAGGGGACACATGCGACGGGGCGTGTGACCGGCGGCCTCATCAGCCGCCATCTGCCCGGAAACCATCAGGGCGCCTTCTCTGATCCGCTGCTGTTGATCAGCGGGCATCGTCCCGATCCCGGCCATCAGGTAATAATATTCAATGTAAGTGTGGTTATAGAAGCGGGTCCGGCAGCAATTATCCGGGCACTGGTCGCAGGTTAAACCATATTGCGCCGCGACGGCGTTATAGGCATTGTCCATGGCGGCGTAAAGCGACTTGAGCCGGTCAAAATACGCGGAACAGGCACCACTATTCATGTCTCTGCTCATAATTGTTTTGAAAACCCGACAGCCCGCCAAAAATTTTTTTGATCATAGCAGGTCGGTCAGGTCGCTGACAATGGTTTCATGAAACAGCATGCCCCTGGTGGACAGATGGCATCGGCCCCCCGCCAGGCTCAGCATGCCGGTGGCCTCGTATTTAGACAGAACCGGGGCGAACCGGGTCTGAAAATCAACCTCAAACTCCCGGTTAAAGGCTTCTGCGTCAATGCCTTTTCTCAGGCGCAGGCCCAGATAAAGCGCTTCCATCATCTGCTGACGAACCGATAGAACCTCGCCCGGGAGCCGGGGCGACAGACCGCTGGAAAGTCTTTTCACATAGAGCGGCACGTTTTTCACATTCCAGTGCCTTTCCGATCGAGAATAAGAGTGGGCGGACGGACCCAGCCCCAGATAGGGAAATCGTTGCCAGTATTTCAGGTTATGGCGGGAACGGGTTTCCGGGCCGCGGGAAAAATTGGATATTTCATAATGCAAATAACCATTGGCGGTCAGGATTTCCGAGACAACCAGAAACATGTCAGCGGTCTGCGATTCGGAAAGCGGTTCAAATTCTTTTTTTTTCAAAGATTCCGCCAAAGGAGTCCCGGATTCAATCGTCAGCAGGTAACAGGAGATATGTTCGGGCGCATAAGAGATCGCCTGTTTCAGATCAGCCTCAAGCCCGGCCCTGGTCTGACCGGGCAGGCCATAAATTATATCCAGGCCGATATTTTCGAAACCGGCTGACCTGGCTGCGGCTATGGCTTCTTTCGCCTGACGGGCGGAATGAATTCTTCCCAGAAAAGCCAGGGCCTTATCATCAAATGACTGGACGCCGATGCTGACCCGGTTAATGCCGGTTTGCCGGGCGGCTTTCAACCAGGTTTTTGTCGCGGATTCAGGATTTATCTCGATAGTTATTTCATTAAAACTGCAAATATTTATGTATTTTTTTATAGATTCAATCATATCAATTAGTTGTGATTCACTTAAAATTGACGGTGTGCCGCCGCCGATATAAAGCGTATCAAAAAACAGCGGACTTTTCGACACCATCATGTCAATCTCGCGCCGGAGCGCCGCCGCAAAAGAAGCGATCAGGCGAAGGTCTGTTATGGAAAAAAAATCACAATAGGCGCATTTTTTGCGACAAAAGGGAATATGGACATAGAGTCCGGCTGGCTGACTGGGGGTGGGAGAGAAAAACATTATTGGAGATAAGGCCCGGCCAGAGTAACGCCCAGTTCAAAAGCCTTCTGGTTGACCTCCAGAAATTCGCCGGGGATCCTGGCCGCAATCGTTCTGGTTATGGCGGCCTGGCTGACAACTCCGGTCAGCGCCACCACCGCGCCCAGCATGCAGATATTCATGGTCATTGGATGGCCCGCCTTTTCGCGTGCCGTTTCATACAGCGGCAGCTCAATCTGCCGGGCGTCCACCTTCTTGAAAATCCGGACATGACGGGAGTCGGTCACAATGGTCCCGCCGGGGCGGATGGCGGTGGAATATTTATCGTATGCCGCCTGGGTCAGGCAGACCAGCATATTGGCGTTATTCACCCTGGGAAAATTGATGGGCGCGTCCGAAATGATCACCTCGGATCTGGCCGCCCCGCCCCTGGCTTCAGGTCCATAGGATTGAGCCTGAACCGCGTTGAGCCCTTCGCAGATGACCGCCGCTTCGCCCAGAATCACCGCTGCCGTGATAACGCCCTGGCCTCCGGAACCGGAAAAAACAAACCTGAGTCTGGACATGAATTATTCCTTTTTTATCAATTTGTTGACCATTTTTTCATGCTCATTGTAATATTCAGGGCGGGTTTCTTCCACAAACACGCCGCGAGGAATCTTACCGGCGTTGCCTTCTTCCTTCCGTTCGACCGGCACGGTATTTTCCTTGTAAGACAACATCATATCCGCCGCGTCTCCGGCCTTGTTGCGACGTCCGAAATTGGTCGGACACTGGGACATGACTTCCACCACCGAGAACCCCTTGTGACGGATTGCCCGGATAAAGATATCTTTCATCTCCTGAACATGATAAGTGGTTGTCCGCGCCACGAAACTTGCCCCGGACGATGCGGCCAGCTTCACTACGTCGAACCCGGGATCAATGGTGGCATAAGGCGCTGTCGAAGCCCTGACGCCGTAACCGGAAAGCGGCGAAAACTGCCCGCCGGTCATGCCGTAGATCCGGTTGTTCATGACAATGGCGGTCATGTCGATGTTGCGGCGGCAGGCATGGATAAAATGATTACCTCCGATAGCCAGGGCGTCGCCGTCACCCATGGGCACGATACAGGTCAGTTCCGGGCGGCTCATCTTGACGCCGGTGGCAAAGGCCAGTGCCCGGCCATGAATCGTGTGCAGGGTGTGAAAATCAACGTAGCCGGTGATCCTGGAGGAACAGCCGATGCCTGACACCATGACGATATTATTCTTATCCAGGGCCATCTCGTCTAAGGCCCGCAGCAGGCTGTTTAAAACAATGCCGTGCCCGCAGCCCGGGCACCAGATATGGGGGAAAAACCGTTCCCTGATATAATCTCGCACCGCCATGTTACACCCCCCGGCCCTGGATCAGCCGCAGCATGTTCCGGATATCGGTGGGCGTGATAAACACCCCGTCGATCCGGTTGACCAGATAAACGCGTTCCGGATGATCCACGGCTGCTTTAACTTCTTTGATGATCTGTCCCATGTTCATCTCCACCACAGCGATATATTCGGCTGTCCGGCACAGGTTCCGGACGATCTGGTGGGGAAACGGCCACAGGGTCTGGAGTTCCAGCAGCCCGTAACGTTCTCCCCGCAGCCGGCGGTTTTCCACCAGATGAAGAGCGGAACGGGCCGAGGAGCCGTACGAAACCAGGACAAGGGAGGCGTCATCCAGATAATAGGTTTTATAATGCGCCATGGCGGAAACGTTGTTGTTGATTTTGTCGGCCAGATGCCGCAGGAGGCCGTGCACCACCGCCGGGTCATCCGAAGGAAAGCCCCACATGTCGTGAAACAGGCCGGTGACGTTGTAGCGGTGAACGCCGCCGAAATCGGACATGGGCAGCCGGCCGTCCTCCCGGGGCAGATAGGGATGATAATCCACTCCCTGCCTGACCGAGGTCCGCAGTCTTTCCGTGACGACAAGTTCGCCCTTTTCAGGAACAACCACCCTTTCCCGGGTATGGCCGGTCACCTCGTCCAGCAGCAGGATAACCGGCGTCCGGTAGGTTTCGGCGATATTAAAGGCTTCCACCGTCATGGCAAACACGTCCTGGTTGCCGGATGCGGTCAGGGCCACGATGGCGTGATCGCCATGCGTGCCCCAGCGGGCCTGGTTGACGTCCCCCTGCATGGCATGGGTAGGCAGACCGGTGGACGGCCCGCCCCGCTGCACATCCACGATAACGCAGGGAATCTCGGCCATGACGGCATAACCGAGCGCCTCCTGCATCAGCGAAAACCCCGGGCCGCTGGTGGCGGTCATGACCTTGTGGCCGGTCAGGGAGGCGCCGATGGCGGCGCAGAGGGAGGCGATTTCATCTTCCATCTGCAAAAACCGGCCGCCGATTTTCGGCAGGG
>CAYSMV010000423.1:0-4971 GCA_964432245.1 uncultured Desulfobacterales bacterium | reverse complement strand
CCGTAAGTCCTTCCCGGGGATCATGGAAGTTGAAGCTCCGGGAACCGTAAGGGCAGGCGGCCATGCAGAAGCGGCAGCCGATACAGCGGTGAAAGTCCATCATCACGACCCCGTCCTCCCGCTGAAAAGTGGCCTTGGTGGGGCAGGCCTGGACGCAGGGCGGATTCTGGCAGTGGTTGCACAGCACCAGAAACGGCATATTGGCCAGACGGTCAGCCAGATAATGATTTTCCGCGTCCGGAAAAACATGGCCGAATTTATCTTCCCAGATCCATTTAATCTCATGCCGCTTCTTATCCGAAGAGAGCAATTTCGGTACGGCCTTGTCCAGCTTTTCAAAAGGCAGTTTCGGCATTTTCAGATCTTCTTCAAACGTGGGTACGTTGTGGACGCGATGACAGGCCTCGATAATCGGCTTCAGATCGGCTTCGCTCTTGAGTTTTCTGGTATCGATCACCATGCCCCAGTGCCTGGCGGTCAGGGCCTGAGGATGAGACTCCGCTCTTCCGCCAGAGGGTTGCCCGTGCCCCGGTTTGTCCGGTGAAGCCAGCGATGTCAGGGCCGGCGCGGTGGCAACTCCGGCGGCTGCGATACCGGCCAGCTTGAGAAATTTTCTCCGGCTGTTTTCCATTAGTTGTTCTCCTTCGTATTATGACAGTCCCAGCAGTACGGCCTTACGGAAGCATAGTCATGACAGGCGTCACAGAACTTGTCGTCATTGGAGTGACAGTCAAGACAGGTATTGGTGAGGCTCATGTTATAACTCTCGCCCTTGCTGTTGACGTAGATTCGTCTGGCGTTCCGAACGACGTCTTCCCGCCATTCATCAAGCAGCTGCATATGCTCTTTTTTCATGTAGTCGGTCGACTCCACGCAGTATTTCGCCTTTTTGGCTTTCTCGGTCAGTTCCGGTTCCGGCGCCGCCGCGGCTTTTCCGTCAAACAGATTCCACCAGCAGGGAATCAACGCGACTATGAAAAACAGAATCAACCCGGTAACAATAAGTCCTTTATTCTTCATCCGCTTTTTCCTCCGATTCAAGAGGTTCGCCGCGCAGGTTCATCTCTCTCTTGCCTTCTCCGGGAAACACAAGCGCGTTGGCGACCATCTCATGCAGACCGATCACGCCCACTTCCGGAACCCAGTATTCCATCAGCGCGGGAAACACGGCCCGGTCGATGGCGCAGATGCAGCCCAGCATGTTCACGCCGTATTTCTCATGAACGTACTTGACCGCGTTGGCCCTGGGCAGCCCGCCGGACATCCGCAGCTCAATATTCTCGCTGGCATTCAGCCCGGCGCCGCTGCCGCAGCAGAATGTCTGCTCCCGGATGGTGTTCGGCGGCATCTCATAAAAATGATTGCACACGTTTTTAATCACATATCTCGGTTCATCCAGCAGTCCCATGGCCCGGGCGGGATTGCAGGAATCGTGAAACGTCAGCTTGACATAGTCGTTTCTGGAAGGATCAAGATTCAGTTTGCCGTGTCTGATCAAATCGGCCGTAAACTCGGCGATATGAACCATTTTGGTGGACTTGGCGTTTTCAAAACGGGTCCCGGTGATGGGCGAAACCGGTTCCTCCAGAAAATCGGCCGGCCCGTTCACGGTATCCATGTACTGGTGGATCACCCGCCACATATGGCCGCATTCACCGCCCAGAATCCATTTAACGCCCAGCCTCCTGGCTTCGGCATATATCTTGGCGTTCAGGCGCTTCATGGTTTCATGAGAAGTGAAAAACCCGAAATTGCCGCCTTCGGAGGCGTAGGTGCTCCAGGCGATTTTAAGCCCGTACACCTTCTTTAAATAATCAAACAGCAGCATATACCCCATGCAGGTATATGTGCCCGGGTCCGCGAAGACATCGCCCGAAGGGGTCACAAAAAGGATATCGGCGCCTTTCTCGTTTAATATGTACGGCTCCATTTTGATGCCGGTAAACTCCTCGACGTCACTGGCAAAAAAATCGAGCATGTCTTTATAGGCATGCGGCTGAATGCCAAGATGATTTCCCGTCCGGTAACAGTTGGCCACCGGCGCGGCGATCCAGTCGATATTCAGGCCGATCAGGTTCAGCAGTTCCCGGCCCATGATGGTGATTTCCGCGGTATCAATCCCGTAAGGGCAAAAAACGGAGCAGCGCCGACATTCCGTGCATTGAAAAAAATAATACCACCACTCCTTGAGCACATCCAGCGTCAGGTCGCGCGCGCCGGAGATATGCTTTCCGAACACCTTTTTTATAATCCGGCCGGCGGCGGTAAAATCATTCCGGTAAACCGACCGCAGCAGCTCGGCTCTTACAACCGGCATGTTTTTGGGGTCGCCGGTTCCCAGGAAAAAATGACATTTGTCGGCGCAGGCGCCGCACCGGACGCAGATATCCATAAAAACCTTGAAGGTCCTGAATCTCTCCAGCCGCTCCTTGAACCCCTCATGAATAATCTGCTGCCAGTTCTCAGGCAGCTTCCAGTCCTTATCAAGCGGATTCCAGGCTCTGGGGTTCGGCAAGCCGACATACTCCACGTTCTTCGGAACCGAGGCGTAACAGTACATACCTTCCCTGATGACAACCGGCGTATCCATCCATCCCGTCCGAGGCGGCCTGTGGTCCGTCCTTGCCAGCAGCTCTTCGGGTTTGATATCGTTTCCCATTGATTACTCCTTTTCCAGTGGTATACCAGCTTCTTTCATCTTCTCCCTGAACTCATCCTCGTATTCCTCATAGGTATGTGTGGGCACGGAATAATTCCAGGGATTAATATGTCTTTTGGCGCGGTTGTTGTTGACCATGTTGCGCGTGGGCGACAGGAAAATGCCGCCGGCATGCATCAGCTTACTGAAAGGGAAATAAGCCAGCAGCGTGCTCACCAGCAACAAATGAACGTAAAAAAGCGTGCCCGCCCCCTCGGGCGTCGCCGGCCGGAAGGTCGCCAGCCCCATGGCGAATTCCTTTATGGCCAGAACATCCACTTTGGCAAAATAGCGCATCAGAATTCCAGTGGCGGCAATGCCGATAATCAGAAAAAGGGGGAAATAGTCCGATGCCAGGGAAATATATTTCATCTGGGCCAGAAAAATTCTTCTTCCCAGAAGAACCAGCAGCGCCGCCAGCAGAACCAGACCGGACATATACACCCCGGGAAGACCGATGACAAAAAAAGGTGAAAAAAATTCAAGCCGGAAAAACGAATCCGCGTTTTCCAGGACCTGAATGATCCAGGGAACCGGCTCAAAGAAAAACCGCATATGCCGGAGAATCACGACGGCAAAAGAATAATGGAAAGCCAGCGCCGTAACCCAGAGAACGATCTCCCAGCGATAGGAGAGCCGGTAATTATCCTTGAACTTGGCCTTGGTGTTTCTGAACAGGGAGCGGAACAGAAAAACCTCAAAAAACATGCGGATCAGAACTCCGATGAGCGTATCCGGATTATCAATCTTATTCTGCTTGATCCAGGGAAGGCTTTTCTGCTGACCGCAGGTCGTAGGAATGCGGAAAGGAACATAGGAGTTAGCCCAGTTCAGCACCTTCCGGATTACCCCGAACATAAACAGCAGAACCGCCAGATAAGGGATGACAATGCCGAAAAGCATTTTCAACCCCAGGGCATCAACCCCTATCCAGGCCAGCAGAATCAGAATAAGAACTATCGCAAATGAAAAAAGGTAACCGACATTCATCAACCGCACCTCTCTGTAAAAATTTTGTCAACCTTTGCCGCTGTTTCAACCGATCATGAATCGCTTTCCGGATCCGCCACCAGCCCCGCTCTTTCAAACGCCCTGAACGTCCTGTTCCGAACCTCATAGGCCCGGATCTCAAAAATCTTTTCGCGGCACTCCACGTACTTGTTAAAGGCGATCAGCGCCAGTTCATCAATTTTCCGGTCAAACTGACTGAAGAGACCGGCTTCGTCGCGCTCTTTGGCGCCGGCCGCGTCCCTGACGATCCGTTTTAACAGAAATACGAAAGCAACCGCCTGAGCGGCCGTAAAGTTCTGGACCGCCCGTGGTCGAATGGCGTAATCCAGGCTATCCGACAATTCATTGTCCGAAGCTTTGGCGGCCAGCCCGTTGATGACCTTTTCCAGGCTTTCCGAAAGAAGACCGACCACCGGATTGGCAAACCGGTCTTTTTCCCTTAAAAAAAAAGGCACCGTCTCCTCGGGATAAGTCTTAACCACCGCCTCAACCCATTGTTTGACGATGGCCGCTTTATGATCGGCTATCAATGATTCTATTGTTGCCATGACCGCCTTTCCCGCAAGCCCGGAACTGAATGCGCCCCTGAAATTCAACCCCGCTGCCGGGAAATACCGGGAGCTTCCCGCAGCACAGAACCGGACACTCATTCATTAAGTAAAAAATTTTTTATAACCAAGCAATCTTTTTCTGTCAAGAAAAAAGGCGTTGGCAACAAAGATAACGCTTTGGGTGTCATTAAAACAAAGTCGGGGAAAAATACGAATTATTGCCTTGACATAAGGCGGCTGAAAATGGTATCGGTGTCATGAATTTTTTTCCGGGGCGTGGCGCAGTCTGGAAGCGCACTTGCATGGGGTGCAAGGAGTCGCAGGTTCAAATCCTGCCGCCCCGACCAATACAATCATTCAGAAAAGAACGCCCATTTTATATAATAGATAAAAGCACCGATAAGAATCGCGCTGATGATATATCCTTTCCAGTCGATAGGCTTTCTGGCTTTCCCGTCCGGCATTATTTTACCCAGACGTTCTCCGCATTGAGTGCATTTTCTGGCATGCAGCGGCAGCTTTTCAAGACAATATGGACATTGCTTGTAAGACCACAGCATTTCTACCGGTTTTTTCCCCATTGAAAAGACCTCCGGCTGTCGTCTCTGTTATTTGAGAAACTGATCGTTCTGCGTGATTTCACTTTCCGCTTTCATGGCCGACAACCAGGCGGAAAAGGTTTCCTGCTTTTTCAAATCTATCAGCTGCGCG
>CAYSMV010000422.1:0-2363 GCA_964432245.1 uncultured Desulfobacterales bacterium | reverse complement strand
GAATCGCACTGTTATTGTCTTCCGGGATTTCCCTGGTTGACGATATAATTATGGCTCTGCTCCCGGACCCATTTTTTACTGGACAGGTAATAGACCTTGGGGTTGGTGCCGAGGCGCTCCAGCAGCCGGAAGGCATCCGGATTTCCGGGCCTGCCGCCATGCTCCGGGTCCGGATCGACGATTCGGGTCACGGCATGATCCTTGTTGTTCAAATCCCCGAATATGATAGCGCCGGCGGGACACGCCTGAACGCAGGCCGGCTGATACTCATCTTCTTCCAGTACTTCCCGGCCCTCAAAATAAGCTTTTTCCATGGCCTGCTGATAACGATGAAAGCAGAAAGTGCATTTTTCAACCACGCCCCGCATGCGGGGGGAAACATTGGGGCTCAAGGATTTTTTCATGCCCTCGGGCCAGACCGGATCATGCCAGTTGAAGTAACGGGCATGGTAGGGGCAGGCGGCCATGCAGTAACGGCATCCGAAACAGCGGGTCGGAATCTGGCTGACAATGCCGGTGGAATGATCGTAATCCGTAGCCACCGCCGGGCAGACGGAAACACAGGGCGCGTGGCCGTGTTCCCCTTCGCATTGCATACAGGGCCTTGGCAGATAACAGACTTCCGTCTCCGGAAAGGGCTTCCCGTTGGTTAACCGGAAGACCCGCATCCAGGTGATGCTGTCCAGTTTGTTGGACTCGTCTTTCTTAAAGGGCACGTTGTTTTCCGCCATGCAGGCCACCATGCAGGACCCGCAACCCGTGCACTTGTCAAGGTCGATGACCATTCCGTATTTTTTATTGTGGTTCTGACTCATCAAAAACCTCTTCTATGGATTACACTTGGGTTAGTTTGGCTTTTACGCCCCAGGCCACGTCAAGGCCGGAAACCGGATCCTCCTCCGGGCCGATCAGAGCATTGACATTAACCCCTTTTCCGGCCAGATAGGCATCATAGGCAAAGTGGCCCAGGCCCTTGGGCAGGGCGATCACGTCCGGCACTATTTCCTCGGTCACGTTTACCATTACCCGGGCTTTTCCGGTCGGCGTCTCCAGTATGGCCGGCCGGCCGTTGGCGAGGTTATGGCGTCTGGCGGTAACGGGGTTTATTTCAACAAAGACCTCTGCTTTTTTGAGGATTTTGTCGGAAACGGTTTTCAGAACAAAAGGCGGGGTTCCGATATGACCGCCGCTGATCCGCGTGGAGTCGTAAGGAATCAGCGTCAAGGGCCAGGTTTCCTCTTGGCCGGCGGGGGTCTGCTCCTGATTGCCGGCCGAGGCGATCAGAGCCGAAAAATCGATTTTACCGGCCCGGGTCAACGCCTCTATTTCCGATGTTGATTTTGACAGATATCCCTGGGAGGAGAGAATCTCCCAGTTTTCCGCCAGGGTCTGTTTCAGACAGGCCTCATGGTTTTCCCAGGGAAAGGCTGCTTTCATTGCGCCGTCCAGAGATTTTGCCAGATGAATAATTACATCGCCGGGATGCCGGGTGTCAAACACCGGATTGACCACTGGTCTGGTCAGCCCGACCAGCGGCTTCTTTAAGCCGGCCGTGACGGGAATATCCTCGTATCGTTCCAGGTAAGTATGCACGGGAAGAACATAATCGGCCCGGGCCGCGGTTTCATCCATGTAAGCGGAAAGAGCGACAATCAGCGGAATCTTGTCAAACGCGTCTTGGACGGCTTTGGTATCATGCAGTGTAAACAGGGGATTGACGTCGGAAACGAAAAGCGCCTGAACCGGCGATTGCGGGTTGCCGTTTATCAACTGGATCAGCTGATGCGGGGATACGGCCGGTTCCTTGTTCTCCGCGGCGGACGATTCCGGCGTCGGCCAGTTGATGTAATCCGGAAGAGCGGCCAGACAAATACCACCGGAACGGTTGACGGCGCCGACCAGGGCGTTCAACGCCATTACCGCCATGGCTTCAAAATCACCGTTGGGATCCTGTCCCGCGCCTCTGCCGCAGACCGCCAGTGGTCTGGACGACCCGGCGAAGTTCCGGGCCAGCTTTTCCAGGGTCGGTTCATCAACGCCTGTCTGATGAGCTACCGCGTTCGGGGGGTAATTTTTCTTTAGCATCCGACGGAATTCGTCAAAAGACGTGCTGTTGCCTTCTATGCCGGCGGCATGCAGGCCGTCGCGGAGAATGATATGCGCCAGCCCCATGGCCAGCGCCCCCTCCGTGCCCGGCTTGATCGGTACCCAGGTATCGGCCTTGGCGGCGGTGTTGGAGAGCCTTGCTTCCACCTGGACCAGCGTAGTTCCGTTATCTTTCCAGCGGCTGTGAGTCTGAAACATTCTTACCGGAGAGCCCCAGCCCTCCAGGAGCCCGCTGCCGAAGCTCAGAATATAGGTGC
>CAYSMV010000421.1:0-3013 GCA_964432245.1 uncultured Desulfobacterales bacterium | reverse complement strand
ATGTTCATGCCGTCAATGATGTCAGTTTTGAGATTCAACAAGGGGAGATCTTCAGCCTATTAGGACCGTTTCGGGAATATTTATCCACGGAGTGCCGGGCGGGGCAAGCGTACCGATTGTCAAGACTACCTGTTCTCCGTCTTTAACCATACCTGTTCCCACCTTCCAGGAGATTTTTTTGACCTCCTCCCAGCTCATATAGGGAGAAAGCAGCGCCTGCACCCGTTCGGCAGCGCCCTTTAAAATATATCGTGAAGTCTTACAGGAATCCAGAATAGGCAGAATCGCCTCTTCCGCCAGGGCTTCGAGCTTGGCCTTTTTAACGACGCCTTGTTCAAACATTTCTCTTAATGTCTGCTGCCTCTGCTCCAGTTCCGGACTGTATTCCTTACCGGTCAGTATCGCTTTCATGCTTTCCTGGACAGTAATCCGGACCTCTGCCGCGGATAAATTCCGGGTCGAATTCGTCCCCGCAGAATCTGAAGCAAGAGTCAAAAGGAACAATACGATAAAAAAGCCGCTGACGTGTCGGCCGGGTTTTTGCCGCCGGGCAAGATTCATGGCGATCTCCTTTTTCATACGTTTTTCCGTTTAGAGCACGTTCTATCCGGCGTAATGATGTCCGCCCGACTGGATTTTTTTCCAATAAAATTAATTTTTATGAAAACAACGGCTGCATGGCCATGGCAAAGGCCATTTCCCCTTCGATCTGCAGTTTACCGTTCATGAACATTTGAATCGGCGATTCCTGGCGGCTGGTTAATGCCCGGACGGTTTCAATGCCCAGCTTGAGGGTGGCGGCGGGTTGCCGGGCGCCGTTAAAGACAGCCGTGATAACCGTTTCCTGTCCGTCCGGATGCTTTATTTTATAAACGCAGGTGCCCTTAAGCCCGGAGAGGGCACTATGTTTTTCCCGGGAAAGCTGGCTTTGCATGCCGATCAGCATGTCGATGTTTTTCATGTCGGCCATCCGGGAGACGCCCTCCATGGGGATGGATATGAAGACCATGGGATTTTCCAGGTCGCCTTCCTTGACATCAAATGTCTGGCCGTCCTTGATGATATAACTGCACCGGGTTCCGGAGACGTCCACGGTCAGGGTCAGGTTCGTGCCCTTGAGGGTTTCATCAGGGCCTCTCATGGCGATAAACTGCCTGGCCAGTTTGGGGATGAATTCGGTTAACATTTCGGTGACGTCGACGGTAATGGTAAAGGTTTGCTCTGACATTGTTTGCCTCCAGTTTTTGATGATGAACGATGATTGATCTATTTTTACCCGCGCCAAAATATTTTGTACATATGTATAATAAAACACCCCGCCTCAATGTCAAGGGATTTTTGTACAATTGTATATTTTTGGCCTTTCTTTTTTAGCTAGTATCATGTAACATTGGAGTATTTCGAGGATTGAAATTTGAGCACAACGCCGACATCGGGCCAAAAGGCAATTCTTAGAGGTACCCTTAAGATTGTCACACATCCATCACCACCCGGGCCGTCCAGCTCTTATTCTGTCGCTCGACCGAGGCATTATGATAGGTAATGGCTTTAATGTCGGTTTTTAAAAAATGGTGATCGGCCGCATAATTGTCATAGAAAACAGTCGCCGTCACTGTTGTTTCCAAGGCATCAAGAATTCGTGCGGTTTTTACCAGCAGACCGTCCACCGTCCACATACCGAGCAGTTCACGCAGCCAGTTTATCATCAGGTCGACCGTATCATCGCCCGTCACGGCAATGGTTTTTGAGGAGTTGCCGGCCAAGCGGGACAGGTCGGCGATATTATCGAACAGGGCAAAACAGGCATTGGCAAACAGATCCGGCAGGTCCCGGCCGTAAATCTCAAGACCCAGATCGGCGGTGTGGTTCAGAAAACGGTATCGTTGGGAGGTCATTGATGATGATCCTGAATCATATCCAGCCTAAAATATTCACGAACAGAATCCAGGAAACGATATTGACCGACAGGAAAACGGCCAGTACTAACGCTTTTCCTTTTTTCGACACATTGAAATATCCCCAGCAGATAAGGAAATAGGGCGCCATGTAATTGATGATAAGCGACCAGATATGCGGCCAGTTTCCCCAGTATTTATATTCCCAGACAAGGGCGTTGAATCTGTTCAATATGATTTCAACGCAGATACTGAAGCTTCCGACAGCCAGGGGGACGAATATCCGGTTGGGAATACCAAGGATTTTGACGGCTCTGTCCTCGGGCAGCAGCTTGACGAATATGATGCCGGTTATGGAAAACAACAGGAAGATTTCGATATTGATGCCCACCAGGATGAGGTAGGCCGTGTCTCCGGGCGTACTCCACAGGGCGGCATATCGGGTAAAGTGTAGAATAAGCGCGTTAATAATCTCCCAGAGAAAATCTCCGGCGATAAACAGCAAACCGATGAGAACGGCGTCCCAGTTTTTTCTCTGGATTTCCGCGGCATAGACATAGATCACCAGCACCAGAAACGGCACGATGTACCATTTGAAATTTTCCGTGCTTCTTAAGATATTCAGTGCCTGTAAACTCGCGTCAGTCATCTTCGCCTCCCCGAATATAACCATTTTTTCCCAACAGCGCGGTGAACCCTCATGAATGCTAAGCCTCTATTTTATAACGGCTTCTTTATAACAACTTCGTAAAAAGTCCAATTGCCGCCAGGCAGCCGACCGCGTTGCGCCGTATTTCTCAAGATTTGCGTGCCGTATCTTTAACTTTTTGTTTCGCCATCTAAAATACGACCTTTTTTACGAGCCCAACATTTTATGTATGCGTATGGATTTTTGTCGCCATTTATAGAATGGACGTGGAAAATTTTCCCTCAAGATCGTTAAAATATTATTTCAGGCAATAGTGATCTCATAACGGCCAGAAAAGGTCACAGCTTCGTCCTGAATTTCAGATAATCTCGGGCCGTATCCCCGGGCGCTTCGATCATGGGCAGATGGCCGATACCCTTCATGATAATTACCGTGGAATTCGGCAGCAGGCCATGCAGGATATGGGCTG